>JAMOAF010000764.1 GCA_023621895.1 Planctomycetota bacterium | reverse complement strand
GGCCACGATGCTGTCGGGCCAAAGGTCGCGTATTTCAAGTACGAAGGGGACGCGGCGGATTCGCAGCCGGGCGAAGACGAGGCCGGCCCAGCCACAGAAGAACTGGGGAGATGTCGCAACCACCAGGTCGGGCCGCTTGCGGAACCAGGCGAAGAAAACCGCCGCGAACATGTAAGAAAGGAAGTTGAGAATCCGCCCCGTCGATCCCTTGTTGGCCGCCAGATGCGTCCACACCCGGGTGACGCGAACGCCCTCGAGCGTCTCCGACTGGACGAGGCGGTTCGCATACCCCGCGTACACAATCCCGCTGGGGACGTTCGGCGCACAGGTGATCACCTCGACGCTGTGACCCATGCTCGCCCAGCGCGAACACATCGCCGACATCCGCGCGGCGGGCGCGTTTCCCTCGGGGGGGTAGTAGTGGGAAAAAACAAGGATTCTCATGCCGCTCGAGTCCTCTGATTCCGCCTCGGCCTCCGCTGCCGGAAACCCGGCCGGAAAACCGCACAGAGAGCCACCCTCGAGTGGACGATTGGGCGGCCCCCGCTGGTTTTCGAGCCGGGTGCAAGAAACCAAGAGGAACGGGAGTCCAGGTCAACAAAGCCAGGCCTTTTCGCGGGTGGACGCCGACTGGGCCAGGATTGTCGTGGGTCGGCATTGTGGTTCGAAAACGGAATCGGGTCAAGGTTGATTCCGGCACTCTTCCGAAGGCCCCGAAGGCCGCCGTCCGCGCCGGCAAGCGACTGTGCCCCGCGGCGAATCAAACGCGGCGCGGTTTGGCGAACGCTTGTCCCTCCGCGGCGCCGGCGGGCGGCCGCATGCCGGATGGATTTGCGGGTCGCTGTGCGCGACTTTTTCGATGAATCGGATTCAGTTCACCCTGGGGAAACGCTCGACAGCGCCGGCGGAGACCCGTTGTCTGCCCAGCTAACCCGTTTTTCGGCAATGAGTTGGGTGATTTTTTCGCGATCGGGAATATCTGGTCTTTACCGAATGGGCCTTTGAGGGCAGAATACCGCCTCGTAAGGTTCGCCTTACTGATCGACCGACGTGTCCGTCGGCGCGCCGCTATCCGCCAGCGGTCGCCAGGTCAAGGACGACCTTTTTTCCCAAGCAAGGAGTGCTGAAAGTGAAAACGACCCGTGTCTCTTTTCTCGCTCTCGGGCTGCTGGTTGGCTCGCTCGCGTCCAACCTCTTCGCCCAGAACGCGGCGCCGGCGACCCGGCCGATGACGCCCGCAACGGCCCAGCCGGTTCGGCAGAGCAGCGGCAGCCCGATCGCCGTGATCGACATCAGCCGCATCTTCAAGGAATACCCGGCGTTTATCGACGAGATGGAACGGCTCAAGCGCCGCGTGGAGGACGAAGACGCGAAGATGAAGGTCCGCGCCAACGAGCTTCAGGCGGACGTCGATGTTCTCAAGGGCCTCAAGGCGGGTTCGCCGGAGTACAAAACCAAGGAGAAGGAGATTGCCGAAAAGCGGGCGCAGATGAACATCGACGTCCAGGTGCAGCGAAAGGAATTCCTCCAGCAAGAGGCCGCCATCTATTTCGAGGTCTACGAGCGGGTCCGGCAGGAAGTCAATGCCTTTGCCACGCAGGTCGGCCTGGCCGCCGTGATTCGTTACAGCGGGGAAGTGGCCGAGGCGGACCAGCCCGACCAGGTCCTGCGCCAGATCCAGAAGGACCTCGTCTGGTTCAATCCGGGCTTGGACATCACGAACCAGATCCTGGCGAACCTGAACGCTCGGGGTGGAGTGCCGACGCAGCGGACGGGGATTCCGTATCCGGCGTCGAATCCCTCGCCCAACGTTCCCTACCGCCGCTAACACGGCGGCGGCACGGTCCACGGCGCAACGACAGGCCGAGCATGGATGCCGGCATGTCTGTGCGGCAGGAGCATCCCGATAAGTCATGGATGACGGGTTTCAACTGATGTTCACCGCTCGCAAGCAACGCACCCTTGCCCAGACAGCCGTGGTCGAAGGCTTCGGCTATTGGAGCGGCCGCGATGTCCGGCTGGAGTTCCGGCCGGCTGAGGCCGGCGAGGGGATCGTCTTTGTCCGTTCCGATCTGGCCGGCTGCCCTCGGATTCCCGCCGACACGGCCCACCGTGTCGAAGTGCCTCGGCGCACGACGCTCCAATGCGGCGAGGCGCGGGTCGACATGGTTGAGCACGTGATGGCGGCGCTGAAGGGTCTGCAAATCGACAACTGCGAGGTCTGGGCGGACGAGGCCGAGATGCCCGGCTGCGATGGTTCGAGCCAGCCCTTCGTGCGAGCCTTGGCCGAGGCGGGAATCGCCGTGCAGAACGCGGATCGTCCGAGACGGATCATCGACCGATCGATCCGTTTGGGCGACGAGAAGAGTTGGGTCGAAGCCCGGCCGCCGATCTGCTCCGCGCCGGTCGTGGAATACCACCTCGACTACGGTCCGGGTTCACCGATCGGCTCCCAGGCGGGCAGATTCGCGATCCTGCCGGACGTATTCCGCGGAGAACTCGCCTCGGCGCGAACGTTCATGCTCGAGGAGGAGGCGGAGTGGCTTCGCGCGCAAGGCCTGGGCCGCCGCGTGACCTACGGCGATCTCTTGATCTTCGGGCCCGGCGGCCCGATTGAGAACTCTCTTCGCTTCGGCGACGAATGCTTGCGCCACAAGATACTCGACATGATCGGCGACCTGGCCCTGGCCGGCTGCGACCTTGTCGGGCACTTCGTGGCCTACCGCAGCGGCCACCGCCTGAACGCCGAGCTCGTTCGCAGGCTGGTGGCGACGAACCAGTGCGTAAGACAATTCCGGCGCTGCGCCTAGGCGCGGCTTGACAGCCAGGCAGAAAACCGGTCGGAAGGCGGCTGACAGCCAAGGCTTGAAGCGTCGTCCGCATCGCAAACCAGGAGTCGGTCATGGCCACTTACGTTGCCGACCACGTTTCGATCGATCCGCGAGCCGAGATCGCTGAAGATGTCCACATCGGGCCGTTCTGCGTGGTCGGCCCCGATGTCAAGATCGGCCGCGGCACGCGACTGGAGAATCACGTGACCCTGATGGGGCACGTTGAATTGGGTGAGCACAACCACGTGTACCCCGGAGCCGTGATCGGCGGAGAACCGCAGGATATCTCCTACGCCGGCACCGCGACGCGCGTGATCATCGGCGATCACAACCTCATCCGCGAATCGGTCACGATCAACCGCGGGTCCGAGAAGGAAGACGGGATCACGCGGATCGGGAGCAATAACTTCCTTATGGCCTGCTGCCACGTGGCCCACGACTGCAAGATCGGCAACCACGTGATCATCACCAACAGCACGCTGCTCGGCGGGCACGTGCACGTCCACGATCACGCGATTCTCTCGGGCGGTTCGGCCGTGCACCACTTCGCCACGATTGGCAGTTACGCCTTCGTCGGCGGGCTGAGCGCCGTGCGTTGCGACGTGCCCCCCTACGTGCTCGTTGAAGGGCACCCGGCACGGCCGCGGTGCATCAACATCGTGGCGCTGAAACGCAACAACTTCGCACCAGCGGAGATCGAAGCGATCTCCGAGGCCTTCCGCTTGCTTTACCGGGCCAAGGTGGGCCTGGAGAACGCCCGGGAGATCCTCAACGGAAAGGGCGATCTGAATTATCACGTAAACCGGCTGCTCGAATTCGTGGCTCGGCAGCAGGGAGGCGCCCACGGTCGCGGGCGAGAACGGAGGAGAGCGGCGTGAGAGCGGTGCGATTGGCGGTGGTCGGAGCGGGGCGGCTGGGCGGATTCCACGCGCAGAAGGCGGCCGCGCGCAGAGACGTGGCCCTGGTTGGCGTGGCCGATCCAGCAGCCGAAGCGCGCCGCCGCGTGGCCGCCGACTGCGGCTGCCGCCCGGTGGCTGATTACCGAGACCTGATCGGAGAAATCGACGCCGCGATTGTCGCCGCGCCGACGCGCCTGCACTGGGAGATCGGCCTCGAACTGCTCGGGGCGGGCGTGCACGTGTTGATGGAAAAGCCGCTCGCCCGAACCGCCCGAGAGGCGGGCGACCTGGTCGCCGAAGCCGCCAGGCGGGGCGCCGTTCTGCAAGTCGGCCACGTCGAGCGCTTCAACCCGGCATTCACCAGCGCCGCGGCCGAGCTCAGCGGCGCCAAGTATATCGAGGCTGTCCGCACGAGCGGGTTCACGTTTCGCAGCACCGACGTGGGAGTCGTGCTCGACCTGATGATCCACGACCTGGACCTCGTGCTCTCGCTGGTCCGCGGTCCCGTGCGGCGGATCGACGCGATCGGCCTGTCGGTCCTCGGGGGCCATGAAGACGTGGCCCACGCACGGCTCGAATTCGAAGACGGGTGCGTGGCGGCGCTCGGCGCCTCGCGGGTGAGCTATGAGGCGGCCCGCCGGATGAGCGTCTGGTCGCCGGCGGCCTTCACGGCGATCGATTTCGCGGCGCGAAAGACGTCGATTGTCCGGCCAAGCGACGCCTTGCGCGAAGGGAAGTTCGATGTGAACAGCCTCTCGCCGGCGGAGGTGGACCACTACCGCGCGCACCTTTTGGAAGAGCATTTGCCGCTGGAGGTTCTCCAGTCCGAGGCCGTTGACGCGCTGGCGGCGGAGCTCGATGATTTCATCGAGAGCATTCGCACGGCGCGCTTGCCGCGCGTCTCGGGCGAACAGGGAAGCGAAGCGGTTGCCGTGGCTGAACAGATATTGGCTTCGATCGAGTCGCATCGCTGGGACGCCGCGGAAGACGGTCTGTCCGGGCCGCATCTGCGTCCGCGGCGCGGCGTTCTCCCCGGCCCCCACTGGCAGCGGATCGCGAGCAGCGCGCCCCACGAGCGAAAAGAAGCAGGCTAGGGTGGTGCGGAGCGGGCCAGCCGCGAGCGGTTGGAAGCTGCGCTTGTGCTGCCAGGAGCCGGACAGGTCCACACCGTCGAAATGGCGGCGCCGCCCCACCGCTGCGCGGCATAGCCGGTTTTCGGTGGGCCGCCGCTCACGTCACGGCGATGCCGGCTCTTTCGGCTCCGGCATCGTTGATGGCCGTGGCAACCGTAGGGTGTTGGGCCGCGTTGGACCACTATAAGCGCCGTAACCAGACCGCCAAGAAATGCAGGGCGGAAGCCCGGCAGGAGGGGGACGGGCTTCCGCTTGCGTGCGCGTCTGGCTCGTATCGCAGGAGTCGGGGCAGACTGCCTATCTAGCGAGCCAAACGGGGGAGTAGATGCCTTGGTTGCTGGGAGGATCGGTGGAGGGCACGACGCCCCGAGTGCACTTGTCGGCTTTCTTGATAATCACCTTCTTTGCCGATTTTGCGCCGGTCAGCTTGACGTCCTCGATGGTGACACAGAGGA
This sequence comes from Planctomycetota bacterium, assembly GCA_023621895.1. Taxonomy (GTDB): domain Bacteria; phylum Planctomycetota; class Planctomycetia; order Pirellulales; family Thermoguttaceae; genus JAAYCB01. The sequence continues at coordinate 12 of JAMOAF010000764.1, read as the reverse complement.
GTTCGACGACGT
>JAMOAF010000094.1 GCA_023621895.1 Planctomycetota bacterium | reverse complement strand
AATCCGTGCGCGCTCGATCTCGTGCTTATTCACCAACCCTGGGGTTCTTCTCACGCCCCAGGAGTGGGGCGCGATGACGGATGCGCAATTATACCGCGGCGAATCGCCTTGCTGCTGCTCGTGGGTGAGACAACGCTCGCCGCAAGCGCCCGGGGGGGAGAGCGATGCACATTTGCGAAAAGCCTTCGACTCGTCGCCACGGCCGGCTCGTTCGGAGTACGGCAATCCACTGCCGCTTTCCTCCCGACCATCGGCACTTCGTTTCCGATTTGTACCGGGGACAAAGCGGCGATCAGTCGCCGCACTCCCAAAGTGCGCAAAAACGTCGTTGCTTTGCGCAAATAAATCGTTGCGGAGAGTGTCTCCAGGACTCTAAAATTTGGCTGGTGCTTTATGCCTGTACGCTCGAAAACGTTTGCGCGCTCGAGTGCGCCGTCGCTACGACTTGAAGAGTGTATCTTCGGTGATAGCGCGGCAGCCGATCGTTCGGTTGCCCGAGAGTGCCCGTTCGAGCGGGGGCCGTTCTTGGAATTGGGGGTTCTGTCGTTTTACGATTTTTCCATGTGGGAGGGTGAAGTATGCGAGTCTCTCGAAAACTGGGCTTTACGCTCGTCGAACTTCTCGTGGTGATTGCGATCATCGGCATCTTGATCGCCTTGCTGCTGCCGGCCGTCCAGGCTGCGCGCGAGGCGGCGCGCAGGGCGCAGTGCTCGAACAACCTGAAGCAGCTTGGCCTGGCAATTCACAACTACCATTCAACCTATAACGCCATCGTCCGGGGCGCCGGCGCGAGGTGGTCGCTGAGCGGTTCAACTCCGGTGAACCGGGCCGGAGAGATCAGCGGTTTGGTGAGTTTACTCCCCTTCCTGGAGCAGCAGGGGCTGTATGACCTCTGGATGGCGAATTGGGGGGTCGCCTGGGCGAACCACCCGCGAAATCTGGCTCAGGTGCCGTCAATACTCTGCCCCTCGGACACGCCCATTCCCTGGACCTCCGATAGCTGGCAAGGCTACGACAGGGTCGGGCAGAAGAGCTACCACTTCTGCTACGGCACGACGATTGTGGATAACAACAACGTCGAGAACGACGGGATGTTCCAGATCGATGAAATCACGCACCCCAAGTGGGGGTGGCAGGCCGTGCCGACCAAGCGGTTCGGCGATATTCACGATGGTTTGTCCAACACGGTCGCCATGTCCGAAAAGGCGGCGGGCGGCATGCGGAACCCGAGAGACAAGCAGAACCGTGAGGTGAAAGGCAACGTGGTCGTGGGAACCACCATGGATCCGAATGTCTGCTTGACTTACGTGGGGACCGGCGGTATGTATGTGCCGGGGCCCTCCACCACAAATCTGGGCTGTAACGCCATTTGGGCACAGGGGCATCCCCACTTCAACGCCTTCTTGACCGTGCTTTCGCCGAATGGACCCTCGTGCACCTCCTTCAACAACATGAATCTGAGCGCCGCGCCGGTCCTCGCCACCGCCAGCAGCAGGCACCCCGGCGGTGTCAACGCGCTGATGGGCGACGGGTCCACGCGGTTCATCTCCCAGACAATCAACAGCGTTGGGGGCACGTCGGGCTATGGCATATGGGGCGCCCTGGGCACCCGCTCCGGCAAGGAATCGGTGACCCTCGATTAGGCGTGCCGGTGGTTGGCTAGAAAAAGGTTGTGTCCACGGTCGACGCTCCGGAATGGATGCGTCGCCGGAGTACCCCTACCCCATCAAAGGAACTTCTCAATGCTTTACACATCGCGGCTTGTTTACTGCGCATTGGCTCTTGCGCTGATGGCTCTCGGATGCGCCCCGGCGGGTAATCCGAACCTCGTCCCCGTGACGGGCACTGTCAATTTGGACGGGACACCGGTTTCGGGAGCGAATGTCGTCTTCCGCTCGGAAAAGTCGGTGGGCTTCGGCATGACGGATAGCTCCGGCCGCTTCGCGCTCCAGTCGCAGGGAGAAGAAAAAATGGGCGTTGAGCCCGGGACCTATAAGGTGATGGTCACCAAGGTCCCCGCGGCAGAAGCGGTCGCGCAGGACATGGACGAGGCGCTGGCGAAGCCCGTAGCTCAGGCCCCCGACAGCGGCCCGAAAAACGAGCTCCCCGAGCGCTACGCGGATTTTGTCAAGTCGCCTCTGGAGTTCACCGTGGCGGCGGGCGAGACGAACGATTTCACCATTAATCTGGAGAGCGGGTCCGGCTCGGCGAAGAAGGCCGAGCCAGAGAAGGAGAAGAAGTCATGAACCACAGCGGTGCAGATCGAGATTTGGCCAGGACGACCGAGGGCGATGCGCGAGGCGCCGCCACGCGGCGGGCGTTTCTGCAAGGCGTCGGCGGGCTCTGGCTGACCGGGGCGATGGTTGGCGGACTTGCGGGGCGGGCAACCGCCGCCGACCAGGGCCCGCGGCTCCGTCCAGGCCATGCGCAGACACCCGAAGAGGCAATCAAGGAGTTGGAGGAGTTCAAGGCCTCCTACTCAGACCTCGCTGGCTGGGAGAAACGCAAAGCGCGGATCCGCCAGGGCATCCTCGAAGGAGCCAGGCTCTCGCCGCTGCCGGAAAAGACGCCGCTGAAGCCTATGTACCTGAAAAAGCGAGTCTACGACGGGTACTCCGCCCAGAGCGTCGCCATCCAGAGCTGGCCCGGATTCTACGTCACCGGCACGCTCTATCGGCCCCTCGACCTCAAGCCGCCCTACGCGGCCGTCCTCTCGGCGCACGGTCATGGCGGGCGATTCCTGCCGGGCAGGCAAACCCGCTGCGCCGTCCTCGCCCGCATGGGAGCGATCGTCTTCCATTACGACATGGTCGGCTACGGCGATTCCCAGGAGGCCGGCTGGTCCCACGGCAAGGTTCCGGAGGTGCTCCGGATGATCACCTGGAACAGCATCCGCTCGATGGATTTCCTCGAATCGATCGAGGGGGTGGACCCGAAGCGGATCGGGATGACGGGCAATTCCGGCGGCGCCACGCAGACCTTCATGCTGACCGCGATCGATGATCGCGTGGCGGTTTCCGTGCCGAGTTGCCAGGTTTCCGCTCATTTCTTCGGCGGCTGCCCCTGCGAAAGCGGGATGCCGGTCCACTGGGGCCCCCATCACAAGACCAACAACGCCGAGATTGCGGCGATGGCGGCGCCGCGGCCCCTGTTGCTGATTTCCAACGGAGCCGACTACACGAAGTTCACGCCGGAGGTGGAATTTCCCTATGTCCGGCACGTCTACAGCCTCTACGGCGCGGCCGACAAGGCCCAAAACGCGCACTTTCCGCGCGAGGGCCACGACTACGGCCCCTCCAAGCGGATGGCCGCCTACCCCTTCTTCATTCGCCACCTCCTGCTCGACGGCGAGCGCCCTTGGGGCGGCAAGGACTGCATCGACGAGTCGTTCGTTAAGGTGGAGACGCGGGAGGAAATGCTCGTCTTCGGTCCAGACAACCCCTATCCCAAAGACGCGGCGCCGCCGAATACGCCGCTGCCGTAAAGAGATCGTCGCATGCGTAGAATTGCCTGCTTGCTGCTTGGACTCGCCGTGATCTGCGCCGCCTGCCCGGCTATGGCCGCCGGCGCGGAAAAAGAGGACCACGGCCGGAGGATGCGTTATCGCTCGGGCTCCGCCGAGGACGCGGCGCGCTGGCAGGAAGCGCTCCGCTCGCGACTGTTCGACCTGCTCAAGATGACCGACCTGGTCTCGCGCAACGAGCCGATCCCGCTGGCGCCCAGAATCCTCTCGGCGAGCGAAAAACCGGGATACGTTCATCACGAGGTCGAGATCAACTCGACGCCCGGGCGGCGAATCAACCTCGTGTTGACCGTCCCGGCGGGCCGCCCGGGCCCGTTTCCGGCGATCGTCGTGCTCGCCGGCCATGGCGGCACGCGGCATACGGCCTACGGCGACGATCATGGGTACCACCGCATGGGCGAGATACTCGCCGCAAGCGGCTACGTGACCGTTTCGACCTCGGTCGGGCAGCACGAGGTCTACGAGGAGGGCCGAACGCTGATGGGCGAGCGCCTCTGGGACGTGATGCGCTGCATCGATTACCTCGAATCCCGCAAGGAAGTCGATCCGCGCCGGATCGGCGCCGCCGGGAAGTCGCTCGGCGGCGAAATGGTCATGTGGCTGGCCGCCATGGACAAGCGCGTCGCCGCGGCCTCGGTTACCGGCTTCCTGACCAACATGGACCAGATGGAGTCGAATCACTGCATGTGCTGGAAGTTTCCCGGCCTCAGAGAGCTCGTGGACTATGCCGACATCTACGCATTGACGGCGCCGCGCCCGCTGATGTTTCAAAACGGCATCGACGAACCGCCATCGCAGTTTCCTCCCTCGGTGGCGGTTCGGGTGATGCCGGAGATTGCCCCAGTCTATCGCGATCTTGGCGCACCTCAGAACGTGGCCCTGGTCGCTTTCCCCGGGGGGCACGAGATTCATGTCCCCAGCCTGCGGGCCTTCCTCAGCCTGGTGTTCGAGCCCCGGTAGGCGAGGCGATGAGCAGTATCCAGGGCGTGTTCAGGATAAGCTTGATCTTGGCTGCCGGCTTGCCTCTGGCCGCCGTGGCGAGCGAAAGCGCGCGTCCGCCGGCCGCCGCGCCCGTGATGGTCGATGCAGGCGATTTCGCCTATCCGTACGAGAAAGTCTTCGACTATTACATCATCGAGGCATGGCGATCGCTGGACAAGCCGGTTCCGGCCTACACGCCGGAGATGGTCGCTCGGCATACGCAATTGGTTGGCAGGCTCCCCTGGGCGGCGCCGACGGCAAGCGGAAACCAAGAGATGGTGCTGGGACGCACGCCCGGCTGGCCGAAAAACCCTGCCTTTCCGCAAGACCCGGAGATCCCGCCCCAGAACATCTACGGCTACCAGATCACCGACCCTGCCGCCAAGGGGCCGAAAATCAAGATGGTTCTGGTTTCCGGAAATCACGCCACCGAGTTCACCGGCAACTGGATCTTGGAAGGGATGGTCAATTTTCTGGCCGGCAGCGACCCCCGGGCGGTCTTTCTGCGCAACAAGGCGGTCTTCTACGTGTATCCCGACGTCAATCCGGAAGGCCGATACCAGGCAGTCCACCGGATCAATCTGAAGGCGGCGCCGGACCCGAATGCGGGCACCGACGGGTGCTATCGCGGCAATCCGGAGTTGTACGCCGCCGGCGAGCGGGACCACAACCGGGTATGGACGACGAGCGGCAAGTTTTCGACGATCGACACGCTTACCGCGGCGATCAAAAAGGATACGGGCGGCCGAGCCGACTATTCCTGGGACATGCACGGGCCGCAGGACGTTGGAAACTGGCGATCCCCGCTCATGGAAGCCCGCCTGAATGCC
>JAMOAF010000180.1 GCA_023621895.1 Planctomycetota bacterium | reverse complement strand
GGAACCAGGAAGCTGAACTGGAGCTTGGGAACCAGGAAAGGTAGTGGAGGTTCCCAAGCTGGAGCTTGGGAACCAGGAGGCCGAACTGGAGCTTGGGAACCAGGAACAGTCTGCGGCGATTCGGACCGTCGTGGGGCTGGCGCCGGGGGTTTGCTTTTTCGAGCGTTGTACGGCAAAATGGGGGTTTGCCAGGCACGCTAAGTTGGGGCCGCCTGGGGCCCGCCACTGTCCTACCCGGTGCCGCTGCCCATGATTTGCGTCGTCATTGCCCGTGGCCGTCATCGTCAAGTCGCCGCCGAAGCAGACTTCTTGTTTCAGGAGGGCGCGGAACTGGTCGAACTTCGGATCGACTACATCAACGGCACGCCAAGCGTGAAGGCCTTGGCCGGCAAGCGGACGGGCCCGGTTGTGATCACCTGCCGCCGGGAGCGCGACGGCGGGCGGTGGAGCGGGACGGAGGACCAGCGCCTGGCCCTCTTGCGGACGGCGATTGTCGAGGGGGTCGAGTGGGTCGATCTGGAGGAGGACGTGGCGGGACAGGTCCCGCGACTGGGCAAGACGAAGCGGATCGTCAGCTACCACAATTTCCACGAGACTCCCGAGGACCTCGAGGCGATCCGCGATCGGATGGCCGGTCTGGATCCCGACGTGATCAAGATCACCACCCAGGCGAACAATCCCCACGACAATCTCCGCGTTCTGCGGTTGGTTCGCGATCCGCCGGTCCCCACGATCGGTTTCTGCATGGGCGAGATGGGGATCATCTCGCGGGTCTTGACCGGCCGCTTCGGAGCCCCCTGGACGTATGCCGCCTTCGGCCATGAAACCGGCGTGGCGCCCGGCCAGCTGACTTACGAGCAGATGACGCAAATCTACCGCTACGACCAGATCGATGCGGAGACCGAGGTCTACGGCGTGATTGCCGACCCGGTTGGCCACAGCCTCAGCCCGCAGATTCACAACGCCGCCTTTGCGCGCGAGAAGCTGAACAAGGTCTACGTTCCCATCCGCGTGCCCGGCGAGCACCTTGGCCAGTTTTTCGACGATGCCGCCGAGTTGGGAATCAAGGGACTGAGTGTGACGATCCCGCACAAGGAGGCGGTGCTGCGGCTGTTGACCGAGCGGGACGAGGCCGTTGACGGAATCGGTGCGACGAACACCGTGGTCTTCGAGGGGGAGCATCGCCGCGGGTACAACACCGACTACCAGGCGGCAATGGACAGCCTCGAAGAGGCGATGAACGCGCGGAATCGCGAAAAGCCGTTCGAGGGCAAGACCGCCCTGGTGCTGGGCGCCGGCGGCGTGGGCAAGGCGATCGCCTTTGGACTGGCGCAGCGCGGCGCGATGGTGATCCTTGCCGACGGGGACGCCCCCCGCGCAAGCCAACTCGCCCAGCGCCTGAAGTGCCATTCGACCGAGTGGGCGACGCGGCACAACGTGGCGGCCGACATCCTTGTCAACTGCACGCCGATCGGCATGCACCCGAACGTCGACGAGACACCCTTCGACAAACACTACCTGCGGCCGTCGATGATCGTCTTTGACGCCGTCTACAACCCCGAGAACACGCTGCTTGTCAAAGACGCCCGGGAGCGGAACTGCACGGTGGTCACCGGCGTGGAGATGTTCGTCCGCCAGGCGTGCCTGCAATTCCAGCACTTCACGGGCAGGGAGGGCCCCGCGCAGCTCATGCGCGACGTGATCAAGCGGGCCACCTCGGCGGCAAAGACATAAGGCCGCGGCATGAGAACGGAGTTCATTCCGTTAATGACACGCAGCGCGGAATGTATTCCGTTCGCCACATGTACCACGGAATGCCTTCCGTTGATCGTACGAAGCACGGAATTCATTCCGTTGATCGCAAGAACCACATTCGCTCGAACATGAACCTGACGCTGATCGGATACCGTGCCACCGGCAAGACGACGCTCGCCCGGCTGCTCGCCGAGCGGCTCGGCTGGGATTGGATCGACGCCGACGTGGAGATCGAACGGGTGGCCGGCAAGACGATTGCCCGGATTTTTGCCGAGGACGGCGAGCCCGCGTTCCGCGACATCGAGGCTGGGGTGATTGCCGAGCTTGCCGCGCGGCCGAACCTGGTGATCGCGGCGGGGGGCGGCGCGCCGTTGCGCGAGGCGAGCCGGCTTGCGATCCGCGAGCATGGCCGCGTGGTCTGGCTGCTGGCCTCGCCCGAAACGATCCACGCGCGGATGAGCGGCGATGCGACGACCGCCAGCCGGCGCCCCAATCTGACGGACCGGGGGCCGCTCGACGAGATCATGCACCTGCTGTCGGCCCGCGAGCCGGCCTATCGCGAGGCGGCCCACCTGGCGGTCGATACGGAAGGCAAGCCGCCCGAGGCGCTCGTTGAGGAGATTCTCGGCCGGCTGGCGATATCCCCCAGTGGCGGAGCAGGCGCGTGAATCCGATTCTCAACGTGCCGATCGAAGTGCGCCTGGTGGTGCTTGGAATTCTGGGCGCCTTTCTCGGTTCGGTTGTCAACCTGGCCGTTTACCGCCTGGCCTGGCATCGGCGGCGGATCAGCCCGCTCTCGCCGCCGCTGGACGAAGCTCCGGCACGGCGGCCGAGCGATCGGATTCCGATCCTCGGATGGCTGGGACTGCGGCGCGAGGCTCCGCTGCACGGGGCCGGTTTCTGGATTCGGCCGTTGGTGGTCGAGCTGGTCGTGGCGCTGTGTGTGGCCGCCTTGTACTGGTGGGAGGTCGACCAGCTTGGGCTCGTCCGGCCCTGGGTCGCGGCCCCCTCGGCCGCCGTCCTGCACGTGACCTACTTGCTGCACGTGCTGCTGCTTGCATTGATGCTGATCGGCTCGTTGATCGACGTGGACGAGAAGCTGATTCCCGATGCGATCACGGTTCCGGGGACCCTTGTGGGCCTGCTGGCCGCGGCGGTCTTTCCGTGGGCGATGCTGCCGGCGGTGGCGGTGGCTGTTGGACCCGGCGGGGCCGCGGCCAGTCCGCCGGTTTGGGACTTCCTGCGGCTCTCGTCGCCGAGCCCTTGGCCCGACTGGCTCGGCGGATTTCCTTCGCGCTGGTCGCTCGGGATTGCCCTTTGTTGCTGGTGGGGCTGGTGCTTTGCATTGATGCCGCGGACGTGGTACGCCCGCCACGGTCAGGTCCGCGCGCTCGTGTTGTGCTGCGCCCGGCTGCGCCGCGACTGGGGGACGTACCGGATGGCTGCGTTGGGAATGCTCGGTTCGGTGGGGATTGCCCTGGTGTGGGGCTTTGGTGTCGAGCGCTGGGCGGGGCTGCTCACATCGCTGGTTGGCATGGCCGCCGGCGGCGGGATCATCTGGTCGGTGCGGATCGTGGGCACCGCGGTTTTGCAGCGCGAGGCGATGGGCTTCGGCGACGTGACGCTGATGGCGATGATCGGTTCGTTTCTCGGGTGGCAGCCGTGCCTGGTGATCTTCTTTGTCGCCCCGTTTGCCGGGCTGGTCATCGGCCTGTTCAGCCTGATTTTGCATCGCCAGAGCGAGATCCCGTACGGGCCGTTTCTGTGCCTGGCGGCGGCCTTTGTGGTCGTGCGGTGGGCCGCCGTGTGGCAGTGGGCGGAGGCGCCGTTTTCCCTGGGGCTGCTGGTTCCGGCGATTATGCTGGTTGGGCTGGTTTTGATGGCCGGCCTGCTGGGCCTCTGGCGTGCGATTCGCGGCTGAACGGTGGTCCGGCGGGCGGCTAGCGCGGCGTGCTAGAATTTCAAAGCAGTCAGCGGTCAGCTGTCAGCCGTCAGAGATTAGGGTTCAGGGTTCGGGGTTCAGGGTTCAGTTTTTTGTGCCGGGCTCTGTTCTGGTTCCCGAACTGGAGCTTGGGAACGAGGAACGTGCCACAACGGAGATCACCACCTTCTTCGTCACCATCCACTCCTCCGGCGTTCCCAAGCAGGAGCTTGGGAACGAGGCGGGAAGTGAAAACTGAACCCTGAACCCTGAACCCCGAACCCCGAACCCTATCCCCTGCAACCAACGCCCATGCTTTACAGAACCGTACTCGATCTCGATCGCCAGGCCGACCTGGTCCGGCACGCGCGCCACGGAGTGATCGAAGCGTCCGAGGGGCGGTTTCGCCGACTGATCCTGCGGCCCTGGCCGAAGCTGGTCTCGCTGGCGGACGTTTTTCTTTTCGGTCCCTGGTTTCACAGCCGCTGCCGGCGCGACCGGTGCCTGCTCTATTACGACCAGCCCTGGGGCTCGCCGAACTACCTGGCTGTCAAGTATCTGTTGGCCTATGGCGGCACGAGCTATGCCTCGGTCGTCGCCGCGAGACGGGCGATCGACGAGGTCGCGCGGATCAAGGGGTCGGACGCCCTGGTTTGCCACGTCAGCAACCGCAGGCTCTCGGCACGGATCATGAATCGCTGGGGCTGGTCGCCGCTGAACGATTCACCGCGGTGCAGCCTGTTCGTCCGCCGGTTTTACGGGCAATACCCGACGGCAGTCTCGACGGCATCCGCTCCGATTTGACGGTTGTCGCAACCGGGCCGCGGGATGTCGCCTCGCCGCGGGGGCTATTTTGCCCAAGCGCCCCAGATTCTCGGGTTGCGTTTCTTTCGGTTGGCCAATTGCCCTTGTTGTGGGGCGAGCGTCCTGCTACCATCCGCCGCGCCCGGCTCTCCGGGGCTGCGTCCAATGCGTTCGTAACCGGCCGCGCGTCCGGGCGGGCCTTGAGGTGAATCGTCCCCAAGGAACGCTCGCAGACGGCCTTGTCCGGCCGATTGGGCATCCGGAGAAGGGTGGACAGTGTTTTCCGCGACCTCGCCGCGCGGCGGGTTCTCGGACCGATTCCAAGCAGGTGATCCCGCCCATGGGTCGACGTCGACCGACGCACCGAATCGTGCCGCTTCTTGCGCTGGTTGCGCTGGTCGCCGGCTGCGCCGACAGTTCGATGGTGCTCAAGGGCAACATGAGCCAGCTCCAGCAGCAGCAGTTGGCCATGCAGCGGCAGAATCAGCAGTTGCAGGGCCGCGTGGCGTCGCTGGATCAGAACAATCAGGAGCTCAGTGCCCTGGTGGCCCAATTGCGCCAGCAGACGAAGGTTGCCCAGGATGAAGCCGCCCTGCTGAGGAACCAGCTCTCAACGACCGCCAGCCAGCTCGCTCGGCTGAGGGAGGAGAAAAAGGCCGCCGATCAGCAAACCGAGGCGCTCACGGCCTCGCTCCAGCGGCAGCAGGGGGCGACGATCAGGCCCAACAACAGCTTGCTCGCAGCGATGCCCTCGATCAACCTGCGGGGAGTGGAGACGCGGCGCGACGGCGACGTGATTCGCATCGAACTAGCGGCCGATCAGCTCTTCCAGCAAGGCACGAACCAGTTCCTGCCCAATGC
>JAMOAF010000050.1 GCA_023621895.1 Planctomycetota bacterium | reverse complement strand
ACTTCCCACCTCGTTCCCAAGCTCCAGCTTGGGAACGGATCGAGCGTTCAGGGTTCAGGGTTCAGGGTTCAGGGTTCAGGGTTCAGGGTTCAGGGTTCAGGGTTCAGGGTTCACTTCCCACCTCGTTCCCAAGCTCCAGCTTGGGAACGGATCGAGCGTTCAGGGTTCAGGGTTCAACCAGTGGCATGACTGACAACTCATACCTAATACTGCCTATCTACCAACCACCAACCACCAACCATCAATCACTGACTGCTGATAGCTGACTGCTGATAGCTGATAGCTCCTCAAATCGCATACACCCGAAACCGCACCAGGATCACCTGGCCCTGGTAGGGATGCAGTTCAAACACGATCCGGTAGTGGCGAGCGGCTTCGGGAAACGCCGGGGTGGCCGACACGTCGAGTTCATGTCTGAAGTTGTAGCCCGTCGTGTCGACCTCCCACAGCGCGTCGTTTTTCAAAGTGGGCGCAATCAGCGAGGCGACGGGCACGGCCACGGCTGCGTGGCCGCTGACCGGCGTCTCGGCGCCTGGATCGCCCTGGCCAAGCGCGTGGATGGTGTATTCTGCCGAGGCCAGGTCGAGCGGCGCGAGCAGGTTGCCGTCAGCGCCGACGACGCGCGCCAGCAGCACCGCCGAACCTTTGCGGAAGACCGTTCCTCGGATGTCTGCGGCGTTAGCCATGGATCGCTCCTCGTTGGGAACCCGGAGTGGAGACCTGTCCCGTTCCACCGGCGGAATGCACCGCCCCGGCCGTCGATCCGGTGGAACCGACAGCCGCCGCGGCCACGTTTCCGGCGCCCGCGGCCGGCCAATGGGCGAACCGCCAGTTGAGATTCCCCCCGCCATCGGCCGACGTGCCGTCCGACGCGTCGATGATCGTGCCCGCCGCGGCGTCGCAGTGGGCGACGTCGACGAACCGCGCGACGGCCTCGCCGATCACCGTCAATCGCCAGCCGGACGTGGCCAGCAGGCGGAGCCGAGCGCCGAGACGCCCGGCGATCGAGAGTCTCCCGCCCACGGCAATCGAACAACCGTCCATCGTGCTGGGATCGGCGGCCAGCCGCCCCCCGGGTTCGATGGTAAAGTCTCCGTGGCAGGCCATCTCGTGCCCGCCGGGGTCAAAAACACCCAGGCGGTGGGTCCATCCAAGGCAGGCGAGGCTGCCCGTCAGAACGAGCGCTCCCCACCGCTTGTCGATGACGATCTGCTCGAGAGGCCCGGAGACGCGCGACCAATCCCATCGCTGGATCTGATTGCCCGTGGCAGCCAGCCTGCCGCTGCCGCATTTCCATGCGGCGCGGCCGGCCAGACCGCCCTCGACCGTGACATTGCCGCCAATCTCCCAATCCGGCGCCGCGCCCGATTGATCGACCGTGATCGCGCCCGAATCGGCCACGACCAGCGTCAGGTCGCCCTCGACGACGAGCCTCGGAGCGTGCTCGGCCGTGTTGAGGATCACCGTGGACGAACCGGAGCTGGAGACCTTCAAATTGGCCAGGCCGAGCGCGCCCGGCCCAATTGTCAGGACCGTCGCGCCGCCGCCTTCGGCGGTGATCAGAAGATCGTTCAAGCGGTCGCCGCTCCGCGCGAAAATGGCGCTCTCTCCGGAAAGGTGGACGGTCGAAGTCCCTCGATCGAGGGCGCCTCCGAGCCCGGCCCAGCCGAGGGCGCCGCCATCGAGCCGCAGCACGCCACTGCCTAGGGCGAAGTCGCCCGAGTGGGCCAGAAGAAAATCAGCGGCCGGACTGCCGGCAAGGTTGTGGCCGGCCAGGTCGATCTTGCCCCGGTAGCCCGGGCCGGTCACAAGGCCGCCGATCGTCACGTCGCCGCTGAGGACGCAATCGACTCCGCCGGAGAGAAACAACCCCGTCTCGGCCGGACCTGGCGGGCTGGAAGCCGCCGGCCCGCCGGGCGCGGCGTCCCAGTTGGCCGCCACGCCGAAATCGTTGCTGATTCGTCCAGTCCAGTAGCGAGCAAGCATCGCAGATTCAGCGTTCGGGGTTCAGGGTTCGGGGTTCAGGGTTCGGGGTTCAGGGTTCAGTCTTTCGTGCCGCGATCTCTCCTCGTTCCCAAGCTCCAGCTTGGGAACGAAGACACATTTCTGACCACCAGCCACCAGCCACCAGCCACCAGCCACCAGCCACCAGCCACTGACGGCTGACGGCTGACTTCTGACGGCTGACCGCTATTCAAAACCCGCCGCCGATCGATTTCACAACGTAACGCGGATTGATCACCGCGGCGGCCCCGCGCTCGCTGGCCTTGAATCGCACGAGGATGTCCTGGTTGAAATCCGCTTCGCTGCTCAGGGGCGACTGGGTCACCGTGATCGGCCAGTTTTCCATGTAGGCGAAGGCCTTGCGGAAATCGCCGAGAAACCACCACTGCTTCGCGTCCTCGGCCGGTTCGCCCGAGGCGATGATCCGGCGGTAGGCCAGCCGGCTGTCAACAACCGTGTAGCGAGTCAGCGGGTTGGCCGACGTCGTCGTCGTCGGCGAATCCGCGGCCGTGTAGCTAATCTCCGTGGCGTGGAAGATGCGATGGGCGGCATGCCGGTAGGCGGGCATCACGAGAACCGCGTTGGGCTGGACAAGCACCGGTTCGCCGGTGCTCGGATCGAGAATCTCGGCAAACAGCTGCTCGGCCGCGTCGACGTTCGTCCAGTCGACCAGCTCGTTGTCGTTAAGCGCGTTGCGCCACGGTTCGAGCGTCCGGTAGGTGTCGTAGTCGGTGCCTTTCCAGCGATACGTGTTCGTGCGGCCGATGACCAGGTCGATCAGCCGCTTCTCCTTGTTCAGGCCGAGGATTTCGCCCACCTCGGCGGCGCGGCTGAGCACCAGGTGGGTGCGGTCGAAGAACACAGCCTCCTTGGTCACCGGAACGATCAGCCCGCGCTTGGTTGTCGAAGGCGTTTCGATGTAGTCCTCGCCGAAGCCGACGTGCGGGTAGGGCATGCCGGGATGGACCTCGGTGGCCTCGTCGCCGATCCGTCCCGCGCCGGGAATCTTCTCCCCGTCAAGCCGCGTGGGGATCGTATCGACAAGCCGCGAAACGACAAACGCCTCTTGAGTGTAAGCATCGAGGATTTTCGAGTAGATCACCTGCCCGGTGACGTTCAGGAACGCCGTCACGTCGACCCCCTCGGCCGCCTCGACCACGCTCACCCCCGGAGACTGCCGCGGGTCGAGCATCCGCACCCACTGGTGGCCGTCCGGGATCAGCCCTTCGGCCAGCTCCCGGATGCTGAAGTCCTCGGCCCTCAGATGACGGAGGCGGAGAGCCTCCGCAAGGTGGGCGACAGTCTGCCGGGCGCCATCGAGCTGGTAACGGCGGCGAAGTTCACGGTATTTGATCGTTGGCATGGGGAAAGTCCTCTAAAAAGCGGAAAGCGGAAACGGGAAACGGGGAAAGGTGGGGGCCGGGGAGGAACACCCTCCCGCAAATGGTCGCTTGCCGGCGCTCAAAACTTGGGCAAGGTTCAAGGTTCAAGTTTCAAAATCCAGAATCCGGGCTGCCGCGTCACAGGCCGAGCGCGATCCACTCTTGGCCGTTGCGACTTGAACCTTGAACCTTGCCCCTTGCAGCGCCTTTCACACCCCGCCGGTCATCACGGTCGAGCGGATGTCGACGAGCACGCTCGTCGTGCCGGCCGGCGCGCGGCGGGCGATGCGGGCGATCGCCAGATCGGCCGCGCCGACCTTCTCGACCACCTGGTTCTCCAGCGCCGTGCCATTCGAGTTCTCGCTGGCGCCCACCAGGTCGCCCAGCTCGAATCCGCCGCTGGCGATGTCGAACTCGAAGACGCCGGTCGTGGCCACGCGGATCGGCTCGGCCTGACCGGCGCGGCTCCGCTGCATCGCCACGCCCAGGAAGTTCGCCGCAAACAAGGTTTGGTTGTCCGCCGGCGTGCCCTGGTCGGATTGAGCCGCCGCCGGCCGGGCATTGTCAACGGCCTGGTAGACCAGATCGCCGATCTCGATCACGGTGCCGGGATCGACCGCCGCGACCACCGGATTGGTGTCGCCGTAACGCCAACGCATTCTGTCAGACATTGGAAATCCTCCTTGGGGTGAAAATTGGTATGGCTCGAGGCTTGCTTCCCAATCGCCGGGAGTCGGCAAGGCCGGACCTTTAACTGGGAACACCGGACTGAGGGAAGTTGGACCTTGAACCTTGGATTCTGAAGCTCGCCAAAAAGCCGGAGTCTGTTGACGACCGCCGCGCGGGCCCTGCCCGTGATTGCGCCACCGTGCGATCCTCCCTCACACGATCGCCCGCACAAACGCCTCCACGTCTCCCTGCGGCTGGTGGTAGAACGGATTCTGCTCTCGCGCGACCGGGCGCGCGGACTGGCGTTCGGCCTCGGCCAGTTCGCGTACCATCTCCGCCCGTTCTTCAATCAACCGGCGGATCTCGGCTTCGTCGCCGGCCTGCATCAGTCGCTGGAGAAACGACTCGCTGACAATCTGCCGCTCGGGCGCGCCGGCCACCTCCGGGTCCGGCAGGCCAGACTCCGCCAGCAGCCGGCGAATCCGCGCCCGGCGCGCGCGGATTTGGTCGGCCAGGCGGAGACGGTCCAGTTCCCCTTCCAAAACCGCAATCCGCTCGGCGGCCTCGGTCAGCAGGGCTTCGACCAGGTCGGGCCGCGCCTGGCGAAGCTGGTCGAGCGTGAGCGATTCGAGCCGGCCGGCCTCATCGGCGGCGGCCCCCTCCCGCAGCTCGTCGTTGCCGGTCGACTCGAACAGTCCGGCCGTTGTCGCCGGATCGGCCACCAGGTCGACGCTCTGCACCTTGGTGATCTCCTCGACGACGACCGTCTCGCCACGCCGCCCGAGCCTTGCGAGGACATTGTGCGAAAAACCGACGTTCTGCGGAGCGTGTTCGGCGTCCCAGAGCAACTGCTCGGCCAACGCGTGCCGGGGGTTGAAATGAAAATCGCCGAACAGCCCCTCGCCCGGCCGGGCGGCGACGTTGCGGATCACGCCGATCCGGTCCCGGTAATCCCGCGGCCCGGCCGGACCGCGCTTGGCGTGGTTCACGTTGACCTTGGCGCCCTCGTAGAGCGGCGTCGCCCGCTCGATCGCCTCGGGCAGATAGGTCCGCCCGTTCTGCGATGCGACACCGAGAATCTTCACGCCGCGGATGATTCCGCCCCGGCGGTCGATCGGCATGACCAGCCCGCGTGAATCGACAAATTCCTGAATCGGTTCGTGCATTTGTGGGTTCCTTGGAAGGGTTCAGGTGAAGGGTTCAGGGTTCGGGGTTCAGGGTTCAGTTTTTACTTCCCTCCTCGTTCCCAAGCTCCGGCTTGGGAACCAGGTGAAGGGTTCAGGGTTCAGTTTTCAC
>JAMOAF010001106.1 GCA_023621895.1 Planctomycetota bacterium | reverse complement strand
TGCCCCACCACGCGGCGACTGATCGACATTTTCGATCCCATCCAACGATACGAAATCCATCAGACCGGCCAAGCACCGACCGTCATGGTCACGAAACTCACTTCGCTGCGGCGACGCCTGCTTCGCCTCCTCGGCATCCCCGCATCATCCTATGGCCAGTGAACAACTTGCGGAGCTCGGGAAATTGGCAGAAAATCAAACGGAGAAGTGCGGAAAGTAGGTTGTACGCGAACTCACTGGGTCATTTTGTGATCCGCTCTTTCATGTTCGAGGCGGCAAAACGCGAGCAACTCGATCCGGATCGGCTCTCCTTCACCGGCTGCTTCCAAATCCTGAAGTGCCGTTTGCCGGAATGCAATACGACGACCCCGCAGTCCTTCCAGAAATGGTACGAGACCCTCCTTTGGGAAATGAGCCAAGAAAAAATCGAGCCTCGCCGTAACCGTGTTAACCCCAGGGTCGTCAGGCAAACGCTGCGAAAATGGCCCAGGAAGCGCGCCGAGCACCGCTCCCGCCCACCCTTGAAGAAAACCTTTATAGAGACAGTGGTTATGCGTATTTGAGCGGTCTTGGGGCAAGCCCACGCGGCGCGCCTGCGCCTCGGCACAACCCGTACGTAACGAAGCGCGGGGCAAGCCCACGCGGCTATCTGGATAAGAGCCGATCTTCGACGAATCACGCAGGTCGATTTAGGACCGGCACTGCACCGCCTATTTCGCCAACTCCACCAAGTCGCCACCTTTCGACCGGATGCCGACGATCCGCCGGCCGTCGATGATCACCTGGTAGTCCGCGCCGGCGGTCGCGTCGATGACGGCCTGATCGCCCTCGATGCGGACGGGAAAGGGCGAGGCGACCCGGTGCCCGCCACTGGCCGCCACGGCAATCGCATCGAGCTTGCCCTCCAGCACGCGCCTGAGGCTGACCAGCGAGCAGGGGTTGATCGTCCAGGGCCGCCGCTCCTGCGTCCTCAAGGCGAACGCGTCGGGCAGCAGGCCGGCATATTCTCCGCCGGGATACTGCATCTGCTCGCCGGCAATCAGAATGCCCCAGGCTAGATGGTTCCAGTCGAGCGCGTCGTCGTAGGGGGCCAGCATCGCCAGCGCGTAGGCGTAGACGATTCCGACCCACTGGACGGGCAGGCCGAACCAGACCGGGGCGCGCCAATTCGTCGCGCCGAGAACCGGCACGCACCCGTAAAGCATCACCGGATAGCGGCTCCACTGGTAGACAAACGGAACGCCTGAAATCGCCCACCGCCGCGCCTCGGCCAGGTAGCCGGCGTTGCCGGTCAACTCGTAGCCCCGCACGTAGGCCCAGACGAGATAGGCCGCGGCGAGTTGATCGGGCGTGTGCAAGGGGATCTCCCAGACCTGCGCGCCGCGGGGCGTCTGGAAGCGCTTGATGTATTCCAGGGTCCGCACGGCCGCGTCCAAGGCCCGCTGGTCGCCGGTGATCCGAGCGTACTCGAGCAGATCGACCGCCGGCCTGGCGCAGAAGCCGCTGGCGGTGTCTTCGAAGTGGCCGCGGCCGTACTTGCCCGAGTAGCGAAACGACCCGTCCGCCTGCTGCCGCTTCAAGATGCCGTCGATCTGGAGCAGCCGCTGCTCCTTCCACTCGGCCGCCTGGTTGGCCAGCAGGAAGATGCAGGGGTTGCCGATGTGCGAGCCGCCGAAGACGAGTTTCTGCTGGAGCGACGCGCTGCCGGTCAGGCGAAACATCGTCGAGACCATGTCGGCGAAATACTGCCGCGGCCAGCGATCCTCGACGCAGTGCCCCCAGCCTTGACTGGTTCTCAGGGGCCCGTTGAGCCCTTCAAGGCAGAGCGCCTCCTGCTCGCGCGACGTTCGCGGCGCCTCCGGCAGCGGGGGCAGCCCATGCCGCTTGACCGCCCAGACGATCGCCTCGGCGAGCGACTCGCGGGCGACGCGGACGACGGCCTCGATCTTCGACCCGCGGAGCGCCATGCGGTGATCGCTGGCCGCGTCGAAGAAATTCGGCGTGGCGAACACCGGCTGGAGCTCCATGTCGTCCCAGGCGAGCGAGACGGCCGCGCGGTCCGTGACGATGGACATCAGCGGCATTGTCAGCAGCAGCGGGTCGGGCGCGAAGCGCAGGTGCGCCTCGGTTTCCACGTCGAGCCTGGTCGAGCTGGCTTCGCCCCTGCCGAGATGCTCGAGCCCGGCCAGAAGCCCTGCTTCGAGTCCGCCGAGAACTCGGACCACGGGGCCTTCACAGGGGTGCTCGCCGCGGATCGAAAAACGGATTTCGCTACCCGAGACGGCAATCGCCAGGTCGATCCCTTCGCCGCGGACGGCGATTCCTTCCGGCGTCAAGGCCGCCGCGAGCCTGGCGGCATGGCCCTCGCAGTGAACCAGCGGCGCCAGCACGGCCACCGGCTGATCGCCTTGCAGGATGCGGCCCGCCGATCCGTCGGGCGCAACTTGCAGCTTGCCGCCGGCGATGGCAAGTTCGAGCCACTCGGGCGCCAGATCGTCGTGGTAGACGAAGATCGACCGGCCCACCTCGGGCAGGCCCTCGGCACTGGCGGAAAATGCGACTTTCTCGACCGGCCCGGAACGCCGCAACGGGATTTTGAAGACCTGCGACGTGCCCGGCTCAAGCGACGCGATTTGCCCCTGCGCGCTGAACCGGCGCGGCTGCCGGTCGTGGTTTTTCACCGTGAACCGCGCCTCGCTGTCGTCCACGTCGACCCGCTCGATCGCCAGCGGGTGGCGCGTCTGGCGAACGAGGCGAATCCATTCGAACTCCACCAGGCCGGCGTCGTCAGCAGGGTCGAGGCGGAGATCGGTGAGCGTGCCGGGCGCGAAGAAGGGGGCGGAGTATTCGTGCCACTGGCCGTCGTGGGCGATTTCAAAGCTCGAGGCCTTGTCTTCGCCGCGGCGCGGCGACTGCTCGGTCATCCAGTAGATTTGCGCCGGGCCGGCGGCGGTGCTGCGAACGCGGCACTCGAGAATCATCTCGCCTCCGGCCAGATCGACCCTTGTATGCATGTAGGGGTCCTTGCCGGTAGTCCGCACGGCGAGCCGCCCATCAGACGAAGCGACCTCGCACCGGGCCTCGGCGATCCACCCGCCGTTTCCCTTCGTGAAATCCCATTCGGCGACCGTTTCGCGAAGGACGGGCCTTGGCGTTGGATTGATCTGCCCGTCCGGTTCGGTTGCCGCCAGGCAGGCGAGGCAGGCCAGGTGAACCAGGTTCATCGATACCTCTCTTTCGCGCGTTGTGGCTTCGGGTCAGAGTCTCCGGCCGGGGGCTGCCAGGGTGCTGCCCGACGGATCGAAGAGGAACAATCGCTCGACGGGAAAATCGAGCGAGGCGGCGTCGCCGGGCTTGAGGGAGACGCTGGTGGGCGAGTCCACCACGATCCGGCAGCCGTTCGCCGCCAGGCGGACGAGATACCGGCCGTCGGAGAGTTGCACGGACTCGACCGTCGCCGGCAAGCCGTCTGGCCGCTCGCCGGACTGTTCGAAGCGGATGTCTTGGGGCCGGATGCCCAGGGTGACTCGCGGCACGCCGGGCGGAACGGCGTTGGCCGAAGCGGCGGAGACCGGCAGGGCAAGCCCCTCGTCGGAGACGAACCGCCACCGGTCCGCCCGCCGTTCCAGAAGACCGTCGAGGAAATTCATTCGCGCCGCGCCGAAGAAGCCGGCGACAAACCGGTTGGCGGGCGCCGCGTAGATTTCCTCGGGCGGCGCGACCTGTTCGATCCGCCCCTGGTTCAGGACGACCAGGGAATCGCCGATGGCCGTGGCCTCGGACTGGTCGTGGGTCACATAGAGCATTGCCAGGCCCAACCGACGCTGCACGCCGCCGACAAGCTCGCGCAGCTCGGCGCGCAAGGGGGCGTCGAGGTGAGCGAGCGGCTCGTCGAGCAGGGAGACTTGCGGCCGCCGCACAATCGCGCGGCCGAGGGCGACGCGCTGCTGCTGCCCGCCGGAAAGCTGGGCGGGCCGCCTATCCAGGAGGGGCTCCAGATCGAGCCAGAGGGCGGCCTGGCGAACGCGCGCGCGGATTTCCGCCCGGGGCAATCGCCGCATCTTGAGCGGGAACGCCAGGTTGGCGAAGACGGTCATTTGCGGATAGAGCGCGTGGTCCTGGAAAACCATCGCCACGTCGCGATGGCGAGGCGGGACTCTTTCGACGGACTTTCCGCCGATCGAGATCTGCCCCCCGGTGGGGCGGTCCAGGCCGGCGATCAGACGCAGAATCGTCGTCTTGCCGCAGCCGGACGGCCCGACAAGCACCGTGAGCTTTCCGTCGGGGAGCGTCAAGTCGAGCGGTCCGAGCCTGAATGGTTCCAAGGCGCGAGTCGCGGCGGGGAAGACTCGTTCAACCTTGGTCAAGACAACTTCAGCCATGATCGTTTCGCGTCATGGGGCCGGGCTCCCGGCAAGGGCGCTGTGGCGTTCTGCCGGCAACGGCGGCTACGGCGCCGGCTGGGCCGCCTCGACGGAAATCTGGTTGACGACGCTGCGAACCCCCGGCTCGAATCGGGCCATCTGCTCGGCCACTACGCGGTCGCCCTCGGTGGCCACCCTGCCTTGCAGCGTGACCGTATCACCCTGGTAGATGGCCGAGATGGGAGACGTTGCCCGGGGGCCGAGTTGCCGGGTGATCCTGGCGCCCAGCGGCACGCCGCTGAGGGCCGCCTGCCCGCGGAGAGGCGCCGGCCCGGGCGCGGCGACCGGCCCGAGCGCGGGCGTGGCGAGGTAGCTCCGCCCGAGCGCTGGCGGCGCGGTGAGCATCGCGGCTCCGCCTGGCTGGGCCGGCTGGGCGGACTGGGCCGGCTGCGAGGGACCGGTTCCGCCGCGGAACCACCGGTCGGGCGAGGTTCGCAACTCCTCGCGCGACGGGCCGGGTATGCCGGGCGCGAGGCTCGGTTGCGCAGGCTGCGACGGCAAGACCGGTTGCTCCGGCGGGTAGGGCGCCGGCTGGCCGGGCATGGGCGCCGCCGGCTGCGGTTGTGCCTGAGACTGCATCTCGGCGAGCCGCCGGGCTTGCTCGGCGAGGTAACCGGGCACCATGTCCGGCTCAAGGTTGTAGGCTTCCGGCGGGATCAGCGGAGGAGCCTCCGGTTGGGCCGGCACTGGCGAGCGGAACGTCGTTCCGCGGTCGGTGTTGGTCCGCCCGATGAAATTGCCGCTCGGGCCGCGCTCGAGCCCGCTGCTGAATCGGCTCTCTCGCGGCTTCAGGGGGCGGCCGAATTCGCGCTCGCCGAACAGTCCGCGCGTCGTGCCCTGCCGCCACTGAGCAAGTGCGGAAGACTGCGAGAACGTGGCAACGAGCAATGCCGAGACGAAGAATATGATTGAAACTCGCATCATTCACTCTC
>JAMOAF010000566.1 GCA_023621895.1 Planctomycetota bacterium | reverse complement strand
GAACTCGTGGCAGACCTTGGTCAGCGCCAGGGTGATCGCCAGGAAGATCGCGTTGGTCGGGCTGAAGAAGTTGTGGAAGCTCGGCAGCTTCGAGCGGAAGACGTCGAACTCGACCGTCACGAGCGCCAGCGCCGTGAGCGCCGTGACCATCGTCAGGGCGAACATCGTCCGCGAGAAGCACCAGCGGAGCTTGGGGTAGAGCCAGTTGAGCAGCCGCTCCGGATCGATCCCCTTGAAGCGGATGCAGAGGATGTTGGTCGCCGCGCCGAGCATCTCCTTGCGGCGTTTTTCGTCGCGTCGCTTGCGGAGCTCGCGACCCTGGCCCGGCACGTTGACCACCACCAGCCCGCTGCGGTGGAGCATGCCGAGAAACTGCTGGAGCTCCTCGAGCGTGATCTTCTGAGGCGGGAACTCGTCCTCGAACTCGTCCTTGATCTCGTCGAGGCTCCGCGTGCCGTCGAGCATCTTGAGGATTGCGTATTCTTCGTCCTGGAAGCGGAAGTAGTTCAGCCCGACCGGGTCCTTGACGACCCAGTAGCTCCGCCCGTGGTAACGCTGGCGCTTGGCCGACAGGTCGGCCCGGGCGCGAACGCTCAACCTCCGCGCGGAACTGGAAACCAGGCTGTCGGCTAACGTGACCATCGGTGCTGAATAATCCTCTCGGGCGGCGCTTGGCGGGGGGCGTTGACAATCGGGCGGCCGGCGCGGCTGCCGCGTGCCTCTGCTATTGCTTCCAGTGAATCTGCATGTTCGCGATCATGCCCCCCATCAGCGCCCAGTGTTCGCCCAGCTTCTGGTTGATCACCTCGGCGCGGACGCGGAAGCGGTTGCCGCCTTCGATGATCGGGTCGACCGAATCGATCCGCCCCTGGAACGTGCCCACCTGGCCCTTGGCCAATTGGACCTGCACGGTGACCGGTTTGCCGTCGACGTCGGCCGGCGAGATCGGGCCGTATTGCAGGTAGCCCTCGATCCGCAGCCGGTCGAGCTGCACGACCCGCGCGATCGGATCGCCGGCGCGGACCCAGGCTCCGACGCGAGGAAAGACCTCGACGACGACGCCCTCGACGGGCGATTTGACCACGCGCCGAGCCAGCTCGTAACTGGCCAGCTTCTTCTCGGCCTCGCGGACGCGGACCGACATTCCGGCCAGGTTCTGCTCGTGCTCGGCCTGCTCGGTCTGGAGCATGTATTGCTTGTACTGGAGCTCGAGGACCTTCAACTCCGTGAACGTGTAGGCGTCGGGCACCTTCTCGCAGGCCTCCACGGCCTGCTTGAGGCGGAACTTGTAGACTTCGGAGGCCATTTTGGCGTAGCGCACGTTGATGTCGTTGGAAAACTCCTGATTGGCCATATCGAGCCTTGCAATGGCCGCCTCTTCGTTGGTCCGTTCGATCGCATCGTCGACCTGGGCGAGGATCGCGTCGACCTTGACCTGGTCGCCCTCCTTGACGTTGAGGCTGCGGATCACGCCCCCCTGCTGCGCCGGCAGGTCGGCCGGGATCTGCGTGTCGTAGATGAACGTGACGACGCAGTCCCGCAGCAGTCCCGGGTCGTCGGCGGCGGCCGGCGCCATGTTCTGCGTGCCGAAGGCGGCCAGCGCCGCGGCAAATACGATCGAGGATAGTTGCATGGAATCAATTCCTTTCCTGCTCGCCTTCCTGCAATCCGGCCCGGCTCCACCCGCTTAGAATCGGAACAGGATGTTTCTCTGGACATACGCGATGGCATCGCACAAGAGGACATAGCCCACCGGCCGATAGCCGCACATGATCTTGGCGCTCGCCTCGGCGCCGGGGCGGAGATTTTCGGGCAGCTTCTGATCCGGTCCGAAACGGACCTTGATCAGCACCGTGTTCCCCTCCTCGCTGCGGACCTCGGCGCGGTCGTTGATCTCGACGACGGTGCCTTCGTAGGTCTTGTCCGGATCGGTCGCGAGGACGAATTCGACCTTCAGGTCGCCCGACGGATCGGCTTCCTTCAGGGCCCGGCGGTAGCGGTCGATATGTCCCATGCGTTTCTCCGGCATCCGCAGCTCCAACTGCCACTCGCCCTTGGGGTTGGCCACCTGCATCAGCATCTGGCCGCGCTGCACGGGCCGGTGGAGGAGCAGCTCCTGGACGCTCCAGGTGATCACCTCGCCGTCGATCGGGCTGCGGACCTCGAGGTCCTTGAGTTGCTCGGTATAGAGCTCCTGCTGCTTGAGCAGGGTCGCGCGGCGCTCCTCCAATTCCCGCAGCCGCCCGACCAACTGGATCTGGTCGCTCTTCTGCATCGTGCGGGCGTACTGGATCAATTGGCTGTTGGCGGCCGCGATCTGCTCCTGGGTGACGAGCAGCTCGCCGGCGTTCTGCTGGATTTTCAGGTTCAAGTCGCTGCTCCGCAGCTTGGCCAGGAGCGTGCCTTCGACCCCGGCGGCCGGGCTGGGCGCCACCACGCGGTCGCCGTGCTCGACGAACACCTGGTCGACGTCGCCGTCGATGGCGGCGAACACGTCGCGCCGCTCGACCGGCTGGAGATTGCCCGAGGAGTGCGCCTTGAACGGCCAGGGGCAGAGGATGAGAAACAGCAGCACGGCCACGACGGCGATCGAGACCGCGATCGTTTTGGGCAGCGTCCGCGCCTTGACGAGCCAGCGGCTCTTGCCGATCGCGCGCCAGACGGGCATCAGGAACAGGCTGCTGTGCTCCAGCGAGTTGGCCAGGGCCGTCGAGCTGTGCTTGGCGACGACGTCGACCCGCTGGACCATCCGCTGGGGCACCCGCGCGTCTTCGATCTGCTCGACGATCAGGGCGCCGATCGGCGGCTCGGGCGCCTCGCGCTTGTCGGGATCGTCTTCTTCCTCCGGCGGTGCGGGGCGCATCAAGGGCAAGACGGCCACGGTCTTGGAGTGCGAGTCGTCGACGTATTCCTGGATCGCGTCCTCGACCTGGGGCGCCATGTTGCTCGTGTCGCCGGTGTACCAGACCGGCTCTTCGCTGGCGACGACCGCCGTGGCCAACTGGCCAAGCAGCCGCACCGTGTTCGATCGCTTGTCGAACAGGTCCTGCCCGCTGACCGCCTCGATGGTGCACTTGCGGCCCCGCCGGATGGCGACGCTGACGCGGTCGCACTCGATCAGCCGCCGGCCCTCGTTGGCGATCGTGTAGGCCGTGTCGCGCGGGTCGAGGCTGGCGTGAATCACCCGGGTGAACTCTTCCAGTTGGCTCCAGAGGACCTGCCGATCGCCGAAATGGCGCAACTGGCGGCTCTTGAAGTAGTCGCCGGCCAGGTCGCACATCTGGTTCAAGAAGCGGAGATAACCCTTCTGGGTATTCGGTCCGGAATCGGCGCGCTGGAAAATCTCGACGATTCCGATGGTCTCCAGCTCCGTTCTTACGGGCCCGAGGACGAGCAGGAAATCCGTCGGATTGGCCGCTTCCTTGTCGTCGCCGGAGCCGGAATGCGGCGGGACGAGCTGCGTCTCGCCCGAGGTGATCGCCCGATGCAAGAGGCGCCCGTGCTGCATCTGGGCTTCTTCGCTCTCGCGGAGCCGGGTTTGCTGCAAGTTGATTTGATACTGGAGCACGAGCCGGCCCTGGTCCTCGATCGTCCAGACGGCGCCGCCGATGGCCGCCAACGCGGACACCACTCGGGGGAGAAATTCTCCGTAGTACTGCTCCGGTGCGACCTCCGACTTGGAGAGTTGGGCGATCTCGTTGACCAGCGAGCGAATCTGCTGCTTGGTCTGCTCGATCAGGTTCGGGTCGAGGGATTGTTCGGTGCTCATTTCGTTACCGTCTTGCTAAGCTGCGCTCGCCTCGGACGAGCCATGCCAACAGGTTCGTGGCATGAATACCGTTTCAACGTCCGGCGGGCACAACATCGACCTGCCCAACAGCCGCCTGAATCTTGATCCCAACTCTATGACGCTCAACCAAGGCTTTTTGTTTGCCCGCTGTTGTCGTGTTTACCGTGTTTTCAGCCTATGCTCAAGGGTAGCTTAGGCTTGGCAGCCGCGCCAGCAGCACGATCTCCCGGAGGCTGTCAGCGGTTGGTTTAAGGAGTTGGCCAGGGATTGGCCCGAATTTTCAAGTCCGTGGCGGCTTAAGCGCGGGGCAAGCCCACGCGGCTAACGGGGTTTTTGGCGGCTCAAGCGCGGGGCAAGCCCACGCGGCTAACGGGTTTTGCGGCGGCTTAAGCGCGGGGCAAGCCGACGCGATTTACGGGGTTTTTGACGGCTCAAGCGCGGGGCAAGCCCACGCGGCTAACGGGGTTTGTGGCGGCTTAAGCGCGGGGCAAGCCCAGGCGACTTACCAGGTTTTTGAAGCCCCGCAAACCATAATGCCCACCTGTCCTTGCTATTTCGCCCAAACCGAATTCACCAGCCGGGACAACGCCGACTCCACAGACGCCGCAAACCCTTGCTTCCGGTGGCCGGCCTATCTAGTTCTTTTTACCATAAACTTCACATTCTCACACCAGTCCCCATCGCTTCCGTAAATACCATTCGACCCCCAACAACCCAATCAATAGTAAAAACAGGAACCAGGTATCCCACAGCGTGAGCTTGGTTTCCGTGGTTTCGACGAGCGTTTCGGCCTGTTTGACCAGTCCCTCCAGTGCCGAAGGGAGTTCTTCGGGCGCCAGCGATTGGCCTCGGGTCATCGCCGCCAGCCCGTCCATCACCCCCGCGTCGGCCGCTGCGTTGTCCAGTTCGAGGTCCTGGTCTACCACGAGGAACCTCGCCCGAGCCGTCCCTGCCCCGTCACCGTGGCTCACGCGAACCTCGATGCTGTAGTCGCCGGCCTGGGCCGTCTCGCGAAACGAACCCCCCAGGCGGCCCATCGTCTGGCTGACTTCGACTTTCTCCTGTTTTCCGTCGGGCAGGGTGACGAACGCCTCGCCGGTGGCATCGATCACCGGCTCGCCCGTGGCTGCCAGGACCCCGACGGCAAATTCCACCCGGCTGCCACGCTGGAACTGCCGCTGCGGCAGTTCCACCCAGACATTGCCCTCGAGCGACTCGTCTTTTCGCGCGAGCCAAAGCACCACCTGCCGCCAGAATCGCTTGTGCGCGTTGCCAAACCCCTGCATCTGCCAGCGCCACGTCGAGTCGCCCGCAAAACCCATCACGCGGCCGCCGCCAAACAGGTGGGCGACCAGGAGCGCCTCTTTTTTCCCACTCTCGGCGAGCACGGATGCGGGTTCTCTTGGGGACTTGCGCCCAAGAGCATCGTGAAATGTCCCAAGTTGATCTCCGTCGGGGTCATCTGGACCGGCCCTTCCAGGTGCAGGTCGGTTCGCGGCGGCGAGTCGAGCGCCTGGCGCTCCAGGCGATTCATCTTCACCGGCAGGACATCGGCCAGGGGCGTGTCGGCGTAGCCGCCGGCCCCGAAAGTGTGCCACCCGCCCAGCATGATCAGCCCCGCCCCGCGCGAAACCGTGTCGGCCAGATTTTGCAGCTCGCCCGCCTCGAAGGCCGAGCTATCCAGATCGCCCAGGATGTAGGCCTCGTAGCGGCCCGGCTTGAGCCGCTCGCCGAGGTCCGCGGGCCGCGTTTCCGGCCGCCGCGGGTCGATTGTGAACGTATCGACGTTGATATCGGGCGATGCGTCGAGGGCGCGGCGGAGAAAG
>JAMOAF010000521.1 GCA_023621895.1 Planctomycetota bacterium | reverse complement strand
GCAGGAATCGATCAGCCGCGCGTGGAAGCGGGATTTGTCAGGCATGGCACGCTCGAGGAAAGCAATCGCTCGGACAATCTGTTCCCTCTCGCCATGCTCCAGGATGTGAAAAAAGCTCTCCACGAATCGCCCGTCGCCCGGATAGTGCTCGATCACGCAATCGATGGCGAAATCGACATCGCGGCGGACATTGGAAACGAGCAGTTCCTTGAGATACTCCTCTGTCGCGCACCGTTCCGTAAGACGCCGCACCCGCTGGGCCATTTCGCCGTTGGCCCAGCGCCACAAGGCCCAGGTCGTGTACGCGGCGTCCTGGACCACGGCCTCTTGGACCGCGAGCGGCGTCGGGCCGGTCACGGCGTCCACGCCGCCGGCGGCGCCGCGCGCGGCCAGCGGCTCCTCCAGGTACTCCAGCGACCAACTCTTCAGAATGCAGTCGCGATCCTTCAATATCCGATCGAGCTTGGCGTAATCGTCGGCCGTAAAGGGACGATGCTCCTTCTTGGTGAGCGGCTTGTCCGGCGAGTACTCGAGGCGCGTGAAGTAGCCCGGCGGGTCCCACACCATGGTCGCCTCGACAAGCTGGCACTGCTTGTCGTTGCAGACGGGTGTGATGAACGACACCGCGTATTCGACGGGGAAACCGCGGCGATTGTTGAACTGGACCACGTTGTAGATTCGCGGCGAGGAGGGAAACACCGGATCGACCATTTCGACCTGGTGGACCACCTTCTGCAAACCGATCGTGGCCGAAAGCCCGGTTGCCGGATGATCGGGAGCCGCGGCGCCGGCGGAAAGAAGGGCAGCAAGAGGAAGGAGGAAGGAAGGCATGGTAGATGGTGGGTGGTGGATGGTGGGTGGTGGGTGGTGGATGGTGGAGGGACGAAGGGCCGTGGCGTCTAAATCGACCTGCGTGATTCGTGGAAAAAGCGGCTGTTATTCAGATAGCCGCGTGGGCTTGCCCCGCGCTTCGTTACGTACGGGTTGTGCCGCAGCACAGGCGCGCCGCGGAGCTCAAAAGACGATTTTCACCGCCCCGGCTCATCGACGCAACCCTTGCATTTTACGAAGCGCGACCCCCGGGGCGCAACGCCTTGGGCGTTGGAGTTGGCGATCTAGCGCCGCCGGCCGTTTACCCAGCCATGCGCGGGGGGTTTTAGCGCCTTTCAGCTCCGGCCGACGGCTGCGGAGCGGCTCAGGCGATCCGCCCAGTACTGGGGCTCCGGCAACCGGCGCCCAAGGAGCAGGCGGCGGATGACCCGTTCCGCCATGCCAACGCCGATGCGATGTCCCGGTGAGATAAAGATCGGACGCCGGCTGCCGGACGTCGGCCGGAGCGCGACGCCGCGGCGGCGCCCGCCGATGAGCACCGGCCGCGCTTCGCCCGGCGCCATCCCGGCCAGGTCGACCTTGCCGCAGAGCAGCTTCTTCGAGACCCCGATCGCCGCCGCCGGCGCCAGGACTCCGAAATGGCAGGCGATCCCCGCTCCTCGCGGATGGAGGACTCCGCTGCCGTCGACGACAACCAGTTCCGCCATCCGGCCAGCGGCGCGGACGCGCTCGATCAATTCCAGGAGGATCGGCAGCTCGCGGAAGCTCAGGAAGCTGGAGATGTACGGAAAGCGGACCGGCAGCCGGAGCGTCGTCGACCAGGCCAGGCGGTCCTCGCGGAGATCCCAGAGGACATAGGCCGCCACGCCCTCGCCGCCCCGGTAGGAGACGTCGACGCCGGCCACCGTGCCCGGCATCGTCCGCCGCCCGCGAAGAGAGACGCGCTGTTTCAGCGCGTGCTGGATTTCACGGAGCTGAAGGAGGGGGCGATCGGTCTGGAAATCGCGAAATACCATCTCCAACCGCCGCGGCTCGATCCGCTCGCCGGTCACCTCGATCCCTTCCTGCCGCAAGAGCGCGACCTTCCGGCTCGGCTCACCGCCGATGTAATGTCCCACCCGGCCATCGGACCGCACGACGCGGTGGCAGCTGCACGCGCGGCGGTGTTGATGATGGAGCATCCACTGGCCGACCCAGGGGGTGGCGGCCTCCGAGCCGAGCGCCTCGGCCAGCGCCGCGTAGGTCGTGACGCATCCGGCCGGTATCTGCTCGATCAGCGCGGAGAGCGCTGCGGGCAGGTCGGGCGCCGCCACGGGAAGGGTCCCATTTTTCACGTAAGAAGCGTCGTTCGACGACATGATCCGCCTGCGTGCCGCGCGAAGTGGAATGGTCCCATCGAGCTCGCCGCTGCGTGGGAATCGTGGTTGCGAAGGCCGCTTGCGGCCGCTGGCCTACCGGGGCGAATCGGGTTCGACGAGGTTTCCTTCGCTGGTCACGTTTGCCGCCGCGTCGAGCTTCAGCCGGGCGCGGCCGCCCTCGGCCAGAGTGTTCCGCCCGCAGATGATGTTCCCCTGGACCAGGATTCGGCGGCAACCCGCGTCGGCGGCGATCGCGTCGGTCGAAAGGCCGGAGAAGACATTGCCGGTAACGGCGACGTCGGCGGCGCCGTTGAGCACGATTCCGCCGGCATGGTTCTGTTCAATCTTGCGTTTGGCCTCGTCCCCGTGGAAGCTGTCGCAAAAGCTATTGGCGCCGACGGCGATTCTGCCCGCTGCGGGTCCGATCAAGAGCCCGAACTTGCCGTTGATTGTGAATGTGTTGGCGGAGACGGCGCATCCCCAGGCGTCGCGGAGCTCGATTCCGCCGCCGCTGTTGTGGGCGATTACGTTGGCGCTGAGCGTGATCCCGTAGCAGTCGCGATCCAAGACGACCGCCGTCCCCTGGCATTCCTCGATCATGTTGCCCGAGAGGACCGATCCGTAGGTGTTTTCGATCACCACGCCGTTGCCCAGGTGATCGTCGAGGTTGTTGCCGTTCATGCAGAGGTTGAAGCCGTTGGTGCAGCGGACGGCGTCTTGATTTTCCTCGAACTGATTGGCGCTGACGACGATGTCGTGGCAGCCTTCAAGCGCCAGCCCTGTCTGGCGATTGTAGGTCACGATCGAATCGCTCACCCGCGGATCCTCGTCGCAGTTGACCAGGCGGATGCCGCTTCCGCCATGGTGATCCACGGCCAGGTTGTGGAGAAGCAGCTCGTCGACTGCTTGGGCCAACAGCCCATCGCCGCTCTTCGGTTCGGTGCTCCTGTCGTTGATCGCTCCCGGATCGCCGCAGATGCGGAAATCGGCCAACTGGACGCGCCAGAGCCGGGCACGGGGGTTTTTCTGGATATCGGCCGGGCGGACGATGAGCGTCGGTTTGCCTTCTCCGACATTCAGCAGGCAGGTTGCCGCGCCGGCGCCGACGACGCGCGTGTTGCCCCGCGTGAGGACGAGGGGCTGCTCGAGCCGGAACTCGCCCGGCGGCAGCACGACCGTGCCGCCGGCGGCGGGCAGAGCATCCAGCGCCGCCTGGAGATTGGGGTAGTTTTCCGCTCGGATGACGGCCGGACCGCCGGTCTCCTGGGCGCTGGCCCAGGTCCGCGAGACCATTAGACTGCCCGCAACTGCCGCCACACCAAGCCAAGTCCAACAGATCGACGTTTTCACGGGGGGGACCTCCGCATCAGGATTCTCTGGTCAAAGCCGCTAGCGTCCCGAGTTTTGCATGTTGCCCGCACGATTGCAACAGACCCTCCATGTGGCCTGAACTTGCCGAGCAAACTGCCTAACCTGGGGGGGATTGCTTGACCACCCGTTCGTTTCCGTGATATAAGCCAGCGCAGGGCGTGTGTTTTTTGCCGGTCTTTTCATCGGTTTGGATCGATTCGTCTGCCGAGCGGGATGGTCTATGGCTCTTGTCACATTGCGGGTTGTCGACGGAGCCGACCGCGGCCGCGTCTTCGAGAACATGCCGACCCCGCTGACGATTGGCCGCGAAGAAGGCAATTCCGTTCAGCTCAACGACGAGCGGATCAGCCGATTCCATGTGAAGATCCAGGACGATCAGGAGAAGCTCGTCCTGACCGACCTGCAAAGCACCAATGGGACCAAGGTCAACGGCGAAAGCGTGCAGCTTTGGGTGCTGCGGCCGGGCGACCTGCTGACCCTGGGGCGGACGATGCTGCTGGTCGGCACTCGCGAGGAAATCGCCGCGCGGCTGGCACAGTTGCGAGGCGCCGATCTTTCGGTGGGGGTCGAGATGGACCCGGATCGGGGCGAGTCTTCCGCATCGTCGCTTTCCCTGGATTCCGAGTTGCAGACCGGGGAAAGCGCCGATGCGCAGGCGACGCTGCACACGCTCCTCCCGCCCGAACTGCCCGACGAGTTGGACCTTGGCCAGGCCGCCCAGATTTCGGAGTTGCTGCAATACTTCCATCTCCGGCTCCGCGGCCTGGTCCATTCCGTCAAGTCCTCCCCGCGGGGCGAAAGGATTACTCTGGAACAGCGCCAGTGGCAGAACCTGCTCGACCTTTACGAGCGCCTCGCCCGCTACATCCGCGCGATCGGAGAGCCTGACCGGTAACGCGCCCCAACGCCCTCAAACCGCTTCCGGCACGACGAACGGAGGACGGTATTGCCCGCGGGCGAGGGCATTTGCCTTGGCAACCAGCTCGGAACCGCCCACGAAGCGTTCCGCCCGCGGGTCCATCTCCAGCCATGGCCCGACGGTGACCTGGGTTTTGGCAAAATCGACACCGTTGGCCTTCAGGTGCTCGCGGAATCCGTCGAAGACCTCGGCCGCCTCGTTGCCTCGATCCTGAATCGCCTCGCGGGCGGCTGCCGCGGAACACGGCGCCCCGAGGCGGTAGGAGATGTTCGCCATGTGCACCAGGGCGGTGGAAAGGTGGCCTTCGATGAGCGGCGCTCGCAGGTCGCTCTCGCGGCGGCTGCGGACCGCGGCGAGGAAGTTGAACAGGTGGCCCTTGTGGGCCGAAAAGCCGCCACGGTCGCCTTCCACACCGGTCGTTTTCGGCAACCCGGCGTCGCCGTGTTCGTAGCGCAGTTTCGATCCGCTCGTCTTCGGCCCGGTCTCCGAGGGGAGGTTTCGCAGTTCGAAGATCACCAGCGGTCCCGGGTCATACTGAAACAGGGCGATCTGCGTGTTGGGAGTCTCCCCATCGTCGTCGAACAAGAACCGGCCGCCAAGGCTCATGACCCGCCGCGGCAAGGTGTTCAGCCCGAGTTGCAGCCGCGCGGCGTCGAGCGGGTAGACGCCATTGTTGCCGATCTCACCCGTGCCGGTCGGCCAGACCCAATGCCAATCGTAGTGCAGGTTGCGGCGCATCAACGGTTGAAGCGGCGCCGGGCCCGTCCAGAGATTGTAGTCGATCCCCTCGGGCACCGGCTGCGGTTCCGCCACCTTGCCGATGCTCTGCCGCATCCGGTTCAGCGACGCCCAGACGACGCGGATCGTGCCCAGCTTTTCCCGTTCCAGGTGGATCGGACCGGTGCGATGGCCATGATTCTGGTTGCCCCACTGCACGATGCGGCCGTACTTCGCCGCCGCTTCGACCGCTTGGCGCCCCTCGAAAATATTGTGCGAGAGTGGCTTCTCCACGTACACGTCCTTGCCCGCCTGGCAGGCCCAGACAGTCACCAGGCAGTGCCAGTGGTCGGGCGTGGCGGTTGTGATGGCGTCGAGGTCCTTGCTCTCCAGCAGCTTGCGGACGTCCGCATAGGCTTCGACCGGTTGGCCGAGCCGCGCGGCCGCCGCAACCCCACGCTCGAGAACTCCGCGATCGGCGTCGCAGAGGGCAACCATGCGCACGCCGGCCAACTCGCGCAGCAGCTTAAGATGCAGGCCGCCCTGACCGCGAAACCCCACCACCGCCAGGCGGAGGTCGTCGTTTGCGCCAAGCACCTTGGCGTGCGGAGCCACGGCAGCCGCGGCGCCGCAGGCGAGCGCGGACTTTTTCAGGAACGAGCGGCGGCTGAGATATTGCATGGCGCGGCTCCGCTAACGTCCGTTGTCACGTGTTAGGCCATTCCCTATTATTAGAGTTCACGCTCGCTGGAGCAACCGTTCACCCCCCGGGGCGGGCTCCCTGTGGACAGTCTCCGGAAGCGATTACCACTGGAAGCGAAAAAAAGCGGCAAATCACAAGGAGCAGCGCGATGGCACGCACAAGCAGCAGCGTCAACCTCATGCCGGAAGTGGCGGCGTTCTTGGAGTCCGGTCCGCTTGGGGGCGTGATCGGCGGCAAACAGGTCGCCTCGTCCAACAAGGCCGTGTTCACCACGGTGGACCCGGGCAGCCAGGAGGTCCTCGCCGAGGTCTACGCCATGCAGCCGGAGGATGTGGACCGGGCCGTCCAAGCGGCGGCCGCGGCGTTCGCCAAGGCGGATTGGGCGAAGTTGCCGCCAAACGACCGGGGGGTGCTGCTGCACCGCCTGGCCGATGGAGTCGAGAAACGCAAGACGATCATCGCCCAGATCGAGGCCCTCGACTGTGGCAAGGTCTACGCGCAAGCCGAGAGCGACGTGCAGAACTTCGCAGACACGATCCGGTACTTCGCCGACATGGCCCAGCAGGTCCAGCGGCGAAGCGCGCTGGCCGTCGCCCGGCACGAGGCGTGGACAGTCCGTCACCCGTGGGGACCCTGTGCATTCATCTTCCCGTGGAACTTCCCGTTCCTGCTGGCCGGGTGGGGAATCGCTCCCGCGTTGGCCGCCGGCAACACCGTGGTGATCAAGCCGGCGGAAGACACTCCGCTTTCCACGATCTACCTCGGACTGCTGGCCAAGGAGGCGGGCATCCCCGACGGGGTTATCAACGTGATTCCCGGTCTCGGGGAGGTGGCGGGGGCGGCCCTGGCCGCCCACGGCGGCATCAAGCGGATGTCGTTCACCGGTTCGCCGGAGGTCGGGCGACTGGTCGCGGCCGCTTGCGGGCCGAATCTCGTCCCCGTCAAGCTGGAGCTTGGCGGCAAAGGCGCGGCCGTCGTGTTTGACGACGTGGATCTCGCCAAGACCGCCGAAAAGCTGGTCGGGGCGATCACCTTCCACACCGGGCAGGTCTGCTGCGACGCGACCCGGTGGCTCGTCCATGAAAAGGTTTATGACCAGTTCGTGGAAGCCTGCGCCAAACGGATGAAGCAGGTCGTCGTCGGCTATCAGTTCGACTCGGCGACGCAGATGGGACCGGTCGTCAGCGAAAAACAGCGCCAGCGCGTCTTGGGCTACCTCGAGCGGGGGCAGGCTGAGGGAGCAGAGGCTGTGCTCGAAGGTGGCGAGGCGCCCGTGCCGGGCAGGAACGGATTCTATGTCAAGCCGGCCCTGTTGGCCGGGTCGCTGGACAATGTGGCCGCTCGAGAAGAAATCTTTGGCCCCGTTGCTTACCTGGCTTCCTTCCGCGACGAGCAGGAGGCCATCGAGATGGCGAACCGCACCGACTACGGGCTGGCCAATAGCGTCTGGTCAAGCGATCTTGGCCGGGCATACAGGGTCGCCGACGCGATGGTCGTGGCAAACAGTTGGATCAACGCCCACAACGTCTTCCCACACGGCGTTCCCTACGCCGGAATCAACAAGAGCGGCATGGGCGGCGGCGTCCTCTCGATCCAAACGTTGTTCGACTACTGGCGAAGCATGTCGGTTGTCCGGCCGCTGTGAGGCCGCTGCGGGCTTTCGGCAAAAGCGGGCGTCGCGCGGGCGATGTCCATATTGCCCGCGACGCCCCACGCCGCGGCGTGCGATTGCTATTCTGTCGATTGCCGCGAGTAGTGCATCCCCC
Organism: Planctomycetota bacterium; assembly: GCA_023621895.1. GTDB lineage: Bacteria > Planctomycetota > Planctomycetia > Pirellulales > Thermoguttaceae > JAAYCB01. Next base: position 16,955 of record JAMOAF010000521.1, on the reverse strand, counting down.
GGCGAGCCTCTCTGGTTGACCTATTTCACGTCGGCCAGATCGACCGGGCGACGCTCTTCCGCGGAGATCATCGCGGCTTCGAGCACCCGCTGGGTGTTGTAGGCATCTTCGAAGTCGGGGATCGGGACCGTGGGTTCCTGCCCGGCCAGCACCCGCAAAATGTCGTAGGCCTGGTTGGTGAATCCGTGCTCGTAGCCGATGATGTGGGCGTCGGGCCACCAGTTGGCCACGTAGGGATGGTCGGCGCCGTGCGTGCACATGATCTTGGTCCAACCCTGGACAGCCCGCGGCAGCCGCGCGTCGTAGTATTCCAGTTCGTTCATCTGCTCGAAGTTGAACTTGAGCGAGCCCTTGGTGCCGTTGATCTCGAATCCGTTGCGGTTCTGGTTGCCGGTGGCCTGGCGTGCGGCTTCGAAGCTGGCCACGGCGCCGCCGGAGAATCGCGCGAGAAAGAGGACTGCGTCGTCGACGGTGACCGGTCCCTTGCCGCCAGCGGCCTTGCCGCCGTCGGTCAATCCGCCGCCGGCGGTGCCGCCGGCAAGCTTGCGTTCCTTGATGAACGTTTCGGCAATCGCGCCGGCGATCAGGGTGATCTCCTGGCCGGTGACGAATCGTGTCATGTCGATGATGTGGGCGTTGAGGTCGCCATGCGCTCCGGAGCCGGCCCACTTCTTTTCGAACCGCCAGAGGAGCGGGACCGATTCGTCAGCCCAGTCTTGGAGGTAGACGGCGCGGACGTGCCGGATTTCGCCCAGTTCACCCGAAGTGACCATCTTGTGCGCGAGGGCAACGGCGGGGACGCGGCGGTAATTGAACCAGACAAAGGTCTTTACGCCCTTGGCCCTGGCGGCTTCGACCATCGCCCGGGCATCGTCGAGGGTGCCGGCGATCGGTTTTTCGCAGGCCACCGGCTTGCCGGCCTCGATGGCGGCGCGCGCCGGGGGGGCATGCATGTAGTTGGGCGTGACGATGTCGACCAGCCCGATCTCGGGCGAGGCCACCAGCGCCTGCCAGTCGGTCGAGGCGTTTTTCCAGCCCCAGTTGTCGGCGAACGTCTGGGGGTTTTCTTCGGGCTGGCCGAAGACGGTGTGCATCACCGGTTTGAGCGGCGGCTTGAAGAACTTCGCGACCTGCCCCCAAGCGTTGGAGTGGGAGCGACCCATGAACCCCTGGCCGATCAGAGCAACATTGATGGTACCCATGCTCTTATCTCCTTCAACTTTCACTCGACTACCCCGCTGATGCACAAGAGACCTGATGCCCGGCGTTTATAGGATGTTCCGGCGCGCTTTGCAAGGGCCCCGGAAGAGCTGCCCGGGCCGCTTTTGCGGGCGGTCTGGCGGCGCGGCGCGGGCTGCCGCCCCCGACGCACCGTGCGCGCCGGACCGGAAAAGGGACACCCTCGACCACCGTGCCGGTTACCGGCGCCCGGGCGGCAAACGCATCGCTAAACTTGTCGCTAGCCTCGCATGAAAAAAGCGAGTAAACTGCCTTTCAGGCGGCGGGCAGGCTCTGACAGAGGCCCCGCCCGAAGGCCCGCCCTGACGGCGAGCCGGGCGGAATCACAACGGATGCGTGTCCACAAGATCAATCGATCACCAAATTTCAGGACGAAGGGGACCATAAAATGACTCGTTTCCGCAAGCATGGCTGGGCTCTGGCGATCGCGCTGGGGCTCGTGGTCGGGTTGGTTCTGGGCGGCCTCTGGCCCCGCGCGCCTCTGCACGCCACGGCAACCGACCGGGTTGAGAACTTCGCCATGGCCACCGGGTTTGTCGATCCCGACACCGAGGCCGTCTTCTATCTCGACTACCTTACCGGAATCCTCACCGGGGCCACGGTCTCGCGACGCGGGCCCGGTCTTGGGTTCCAGGCCGTCTACTCGGCCAATGTGCATCGCGACCTGACCGGCTTCATCCAGAGCGCGGGCGGCCAGCCGCCCCAGTCGCCCAACTACCTGTTGGTGACCGGATCGACCAAGTTGCCCAACACCCGCAACATGACCTTCGGCAACACGATCATCTATGTGGCCGAGACGAACAGCGGCGTCGTAATGGCCTACGCCGTTCCGTGGTCCCAGGCAGCCTACTCGGCCAACACGAGAATCAACCTGGAATTGATCCCCTGGGCCGCCGACAAGTTCGGCGGGGCCGTCTTGCGGCCGGATTAGCCGATCCGCAATCGGATCGCTCTGCGAGACGGTCTTCTCCGCATATCACGGATTATCGTGCTTCTTGGAGAGGTGGAGGGGCCCTATTTCGGGAAATCCTTCGACGTTGCGCTTGCTCCGGATGGAGCTGGAGATAAAGAATTCCGTAAGGGCCCGTGAGGGCAAGGTTCAAGGCTCAATTTCCATTGGCCAAACGTGGACAAAACCGGGCCTTTAATTGGGGGCGCCGGACACAGGAATTTGAACCTTGAACCTTGGATTTTGAACCTTGTCCCGGTGACCAATTCCTTGTCGCGCCGCAGGACAGACCCTCCCCTGATAGACCAATTCGCCTCAGAACACCCTTTCCAGGAAAAAAAAGGAGTCCCGCCTTGGACGAACCCACTCGCGATACCGCCCCTTCCGACGCCGCTCACCCAGCCGCCCCCAAGCCCGCCCCGCAACCGGTCGGCCACGTGGAGGTGGATGATTCCAAAGTCAGGGCGTGCTATGCCAATTTCTGCCGCGTGACCGGCACGCCGGAGGAGTTGGTGATCGATTTCGGACTGAATCCGCAGCCGGTCGGCGTGCCAACGCAGCCGATCGTCGTCACGCAGCGGATCGTCACCAACCTCTACACGGCAAAGAGGCTCGTGCAAGTCCTGCAAATGACCGTCCAGCGTCACGAGGCGACTTTCGGAGTGCTCGAGACCGACGTGCAAAAGCGTGCCAGGCGCGGCTAAGCCGCGGCCGCGGCGGCCCGGGCAGCCTCCGCGGCGATCCGCCTCCGGCAGCGTTCACAGCCAGCCGCGGCGGCGGAACCAGTAGAGCATGCCGCCCGCGATGGCCAGGCAAGTCAGCCAGAAAGCGGTGTAGAAGCCGGGCCAGCCGGCCTCGGGAATCTCCACGTTCATCCCGTACACGCCGGCCAGGAAGGTCAGCGGGATGAAGATCGTGCCGATCACGGTGAGGACCTTCATCACGTCGTTGGTGCGGTTGGAAATCGTGGAGATGTATGTCTCCGTCAGAGCGCCGGTGATTTCGCGGTAGGTCTCCACCAGGTCGATGATCTGCACGCAATGGTCGTAGACATCGCGGAAATAGGTCTGCGTGGTCTCCGAGAGGCACTCGTGTTTCTCGCGGAGAAGTTGCTGGATCAGGTCGCGCATCGGCCACATGGCGCGGCGGAAGAGGAACAGCTCGCGCTTGATTGAGTGGACCTTTTGCAGCGTGTTTCTCGCGGGGCGGGTGAGCAACTCTTCCTCGACGATCTCGAGCCGCTCGGAGTACCGCTCGAGGATCGGAAAGCCGTTGTCGACGATCGCATCGAGCAGCGCGTACAGAAGGAAGCTGACGTCGTTCTCTCGCAACCGCGAGCCGCGGACCAGGAGCCGCTGGCGGATCGGATCGAACAGCTCCGCCCGCTTCTCCTGGATCGTGATCAGCGTATTCCGGCCGAGGAAAAAATTGACTTGGTGGCTCTCGAGGTGGCTGCCGCGAGGTTCGATCAAGCGGCCGACGACAAACAGGCGGCCCGGCATGTCAGCCGATCCGGGGTAGTCTTCGGCCTTGGGCCGCTGGGCGTTGACGACCACGTCTTCGACGGCCAGGGGATGCAGTTGATACTTCTCGGCGAATGCCCGGATGATCTCTACCTCCTCGATGCCGGCAATGTTGATCCAGCGGACGTGCGACCAAGGGGGGCGGTGCCGGGCGAGGAAGCCGGGGATGTCCGACACCTCGTGCACCTCGACGTTGTCCGGCGAATAGTCGATGCAGGTCACGCGGATCGGTTCGGCGGGCGCCCGGGGAGGCTCGGCCGGTTTGGCCGCCAGTCCCGGTTCCGAACCCGGGGCGGGCATGGAGACCTTGGGCAGCGCGGTGCGCAGAAAGGGCAGCTTCGCCCGTGCCTCGTCCAGGAGGCGCAACGGCAGCTCGGCCAGCCGCTGCGGATTCGGATGGGTCTGACCCCGAGAAGACCGCGCCATCGATCGCTCCCGCTCTCTGTTGTGCCAGCGCTGGGGACTGGCCGTGGCCGCCAGGCGCGCGATCACGGCCGGTCCCATCCAAGCCCCGCTGGCGGGCGCCATGCCGGCGTACGCGAAAAAAGCCGGAATGGTGGAGCCGGGGACAACCGGCCGCCAGAAATCCGCACCGCTTGCCGCCGCCCCGGCGAGCTAATCATTTTACCACGGAGAGGCTCCTTCGTTCCAGATTCCCGGTCTTTTCAGTCGGGCAAGCGGATGTTCTCGTCGAGGGCCGCCTGGCGGAGCTTGGCCAGTGCGCGGACTTCGATCTGGCGGACACGCTCCTTGCTGACGCCCATCTCTTGCCCGATTTGCTTCAGCGTTCGGGGCTCGATCTGGCGGTCGAGACCGAAACGCCGCGTGACGATGTCGCGTTCGCGCTGGTCGAGATGGCGGAGGATTCGGCCGACATCGGCCTCGCGCTTGGCCTGGGCGCTTTCCTGTTCGAGGGCGTCGGGGCGCGAGTCGGCCGCGGCGCAGAAAAGCTCTTCGTACCCGGTGCGGAATCGGTCGAGCTGAACGTGTTCGTTGGGGATCGACCGGGCGAAGTTCTTCATGATCGCCCAGGTGGCATAGGTGCTGAACTTGTTGCCCAGCGAGAAGTCGAATTTCTCGACGGCGCGCATCAGGGAGATGTTGCCGTCGCTGATCAGTTCGAAGAGGGTGCCGGTTTGCTGGACATGCCGCTTGGCAATCGAGACAACGAGGCGGAGGTTGGCTCGAATGATGCGGTTCTTGGTGGCAACCACCTCGGCGTACAGCTCTTCGATGCGGTCCATCAACCGCACGCGGGGGCGCGCCGGATCGAGCTCCTCGCGGAGCTTGGACGCTTTGTACTTGAGGTAGTTCATTTTGCGGAACAGGTGCGCCTCTTCCTCGCGCGAAAGCAGCGGCACTTCATAGAGGCTTTGCAGGTAGGCGGGAAGCCCGGCCGGAACGCGCGGCGAGATCGCCTTCGTTGCCGGCGCGGCCGGCTCGCCCACGATCTCCGCGATCTGGCTCTTGCTCCGCACGCGCGAGAAGTCCGCGTTGGGGATGAAGTCGAGCGGAAGCTCGAGAATCCGCTCCGCGCGGATTTCGTGGATCACGCGGCGGATCACCGTTCTGGGACGGTGGAATCGCCGAGCGAGGACCTCGATCGACTCGCCGCGGCAACTCTGGCGATAGATTTTCCGCTTCATGTCCGGGCTGAGCGGCCCGTAACCGTAGGGGAAGACCGGGCTCTGCGGATTGGCGCGATCGTGATTCTTCAACGTGTAACGGATGGTCTCGATGCTTCGGCCGGTTTCGTTGGCAAGCGTCTTGGTGACGGTTGCGGGCCGGGCGCCGGCCTGGGCAAGCTCCCTGGCGCGCTGAATGATGCGATCCTTCTCCTGTTGGGTCAACTGCGAAAAGCCCGCGCCGCGACGGACGCGATCGGGGTTTTCGGCAATGAATCGGGCCACGTCCTGGTGGGCGAAGCCGATCCGCGGACGCCCCTCGTGGGAAAAACCGCGCGCCACCAGACCCAGGCGGCGCCAGCGGGAAATCGTCTTGGTCGACACGTTGAACCGGTCCGCCAGTTGCTCGACCGTGAAGTAATTGAGTTCCTCGGGGGATCGGGCTGCCTGGAGAGAGGCTGCCTGGCTACCGGCAGCGTTCCGGTCGCCACCGGCGACCGGCCGCGGCAGGGTCGGAGAATTGTTGCTTCGCGGGGCGTTCACTTCATAGCCGATCATGGTCATGGTCCTTCTTTTGTTTCCACTGCCCCTGTTAGCCTGTCCGGTTGCGTGCTCGTCCGGTTGCTCCTGGCCCAGTCATACCGTTTAATTGCCGGAGGAACGCCTCGGTGGCTATTCCAACGGAGAGGGGACAACCCCAAGCCGGTTCTCGATCTTGCACCCGCCGCAGACCTTTTCCGCCGCCGCCCGAGCGGCGTGCTTGGCCGAATGGGTCGGCACGTGTCCGCGGAGGACGATCTTGCCGCCTTCGACTTCGCACCAGATTCTTGCGTCGGCCAGGCCCAGCGAGCGGCGGAGGCAGGCTTGGGCCGCCTGAGCCCTCTCCACCAGGCTGCCGTGGGTCGATCGGTCGCCGGGCGCGTCCGGCTGGGACTCGGACTCCGTTGCTTGGGACGTCGAAAAACGTTTGGCAAATCGCGAGAACATCAGGTGGGTTGACATCGTTGCGGTGTTTTGGCAAAGCCTTGGCGTGATGGATCATGCTTGACAGGTGTGTCGGAGATTCTAGCCCGCGGCCACCAAATCGCGGAATCGGGAGTAGCACCCCTCCTTGCCTTGGGGATGTCCCGATCCACGATCGGGAAAACCCCTACGCGCCGGCGTTCGAAGCGAGGTCTCGCGTGGTCCGGCTGAAATCGCTAACCTTTGGAGAGGCGCGACTTGCGACGGTTGGCCCGGCCGAGCCGGCTCGGGGATGCCCCGAAGCCGGGCGGAGGCGATCCCCGGCCGGTCGCCAGGTCGAGTGACCAAATCGCGGCGAGGGACGAGTTGCATGACACGCGAAACCCGACACGAACAACTGCCGCTCCGCCGGTCATCCTTGCTGGTGATCTCCGTGGTGCTTGTCGGCGTGTTGCTGACCAGGCGTCACAATTACCTGCTGTTTCATAGTCTCGCCGAGCTGTTCAGCATTGCCCTGACTTTCGGGGTCTTCACGGTCTTCTGGAACGCTCGCCGTTTTCTCGACAACGGCTGTTTCCTGTTCCTCGGGATCGCCTCCCTGTTCCTCGGGCTCGTCGACCTGCTGCACACGCTGGCCTACGACCGGATGGGGGTTTTCGATGCGGGGCCGAATCTTGCAACACAGCTTTGGCTGGCGGGGCGGTTTATTCAGGCGTCGGCTTTTCTGGCCGCTCCGCTATTCCTGCGGCAGCGTTTCGACGCCCGGCTGATCTTCGCCGTCTATGCAATCGCGGCGGCGGCGTTGCTGGCCTCGATCTTTGCCTGGGACATATTTCCCGACTGCTTCATTGCCGACGAGGGGCTGACGGCCTTCAAGATTGCCAGCGAATATGCAGTCTGCCTGGTGATGGCCGCGGGGCTGGCGCTCCTGTCTCGCCGCCGCGAGGATCTCGACGCCGACGTGTTCCGGCTCTTGGCCTTGACGATCGGCGTGACGATCATCTCGGAAATCGCGTTTACCATCTACGACGACGTGACCGGCATAGCGAACCTCGTCGGCCACCTGCTCAAGCTGGTCGCTTCCTACTTGATGTATGTGGCATTTGTCGAGGTGGGGCTGACATCGCCCTATTCGGTGTTGTTCCGCAACCTGAGGGAAAGCGAGCAGGAGCTTCGCGAAATCAACGAGACCCTGGAACAACGCGTCGCCGAGCGGACGCTCGTCGCCGAGCAGCGGGCCCGCCAGTTGCGAGCGCTTGCCTCGGAGTTGTCGCTCACCGAGCAGCGCGAACGGCGGCGGTTGGCGAAGACGCTTCACGATCACTTGCAGCAGTTGCTGGTGGCGGCAAAACTCAAAGTCGGCATCCTGGCGAAGCGGGCCGTCGACCAGGAGCAGCGGGATCGCCTGGGGCGCGTCGGCCAGTTGCTCGACGAATCGATCGACGTCTCCCGATCGTTGACGGTCGAGCTCAGCCCTCCGGTCCTCTACGATGCAGGCTTGGGGGCGGCGCTGGAATGGCTTGCGCGGCGGATGCAGGAAAAGCACGGCTGCGCCGTTGCGGTGCATATGGAGGCCGGCGCCGAGCCCGCCACGGAAGACCTGCGAGTGTTTCTCTTCGACGCCGTCCGGGAATTGCTGTTCAACGTCGTCAAGCACGCGGGGACCCTGAAGGCAGACGTCCGGGTGGCGCCGGCCCCCGACGAGACCCTGCGGGTCACCGTCGAGGACGAGGGGGTCGGATTCGCGCACGACGCGATGAAACGCGATGCCCAGAATCCGGGGTTCGGGCTGTTCAGTATCGGGGAGCGGCTTGAACTGCTCGGCGGGCGAATGGAGATCGACTCCGCGGTCGATCGGGGAACACGCGTGATCCTCACGGTCAAGTCGCCAAAGCCGGCGCCGGGCCACCTGGCCGGCCCGGCCGATGGCCGCGACGGCGACAGGGAGGGGATCAGCCCTGTTTCCGCCGGCGACGGGGATGCCCCCCACGAAGTACTGCGAATCTTGCTGGCCGACGACCATCCAATGTTTCGCCGCGGACTGGCGAATCTGCTCGGGGAGCACCCGGACCTGGAGATTGTCGCCGAGGCGGGCGACGGGCTGACGGCCATCCAACTGGCCGAGCAGGTCAAGCCGGACGTGGTCGTAATGGACGTGGTGATGCCGCAAATGAACGGACTGGAGGCGACCCGCCGCCTCCGCAAGGCCATGCCGGCCGTCCGAGTGATCGGGCTCTCGATGCATGAAGAGGGCGACATGGCCCGAGCGATGCTCGCCGCCGGCGCCGCCGCGTACTTGCGGAAGGACGGGTCGTTCGAGCGGCTCGTGGCGGCGATCCGCGGCGAGGATTAACCGGCCGTGTTTGAAGCTGCGCGGGACCGCTTCGCCGCGCGGGCCCCGCCCACACCGAGAGACTCTCAGCCCGGATTATTCTGGTAGGACGGAATTCATTCCGTTGCCACCCGCCAGACCCAGGTTGCGGGCAACAGGACTCAGAAAAACTCGTACACAATCCGCCCGTGGCGTTGGCTGCGCGAGATGGTTTCGTGGGCGTAGAGCCCGGCGAGCACGAATTCGACGCACGAGGCTCGCATCGCGTCGTCGCTCGCGGCGTTGACCTCGAAGGCCTTTTCCCAAGCCGGCGGCACTCGCTGGAGGCGCCGCGCGTATTCTTGCGAAGGCAGCATGTCGCCCACCTCGATCTTGACCCCGCGCGAGAAGATCTCGGTGATCTCTTCTAGGCCATGCTGCTCGACGTATTCGTCGAACACGTCGCGAATCGCCTCGGCGACGATTGCGTCGAGCACCTGGCGGTCCGACATCTGGTGGCTCGACATCATGTCGAGCTCCAGCTTGCCCAGCGACGTGGAATACAGATGGCCCAGGTCGCTGATGCGGGGGACGGCCGGGCGTTCTCCCAGCACCGCGGCCCGGTGCCGGGCGCTGGCGACCATCGCACGGTAGTTGGCAATGCTCAGCCGGGCGCTGACGCCCGACTGCTGGTCGACGTATTTCGATCGGCGAGCGACGATGCTGATCTGCTCGACAACCTCGCGCATGAAGTAGGGGACGACGACCGGGAAATCGCCGTCCAGGGCGATCCCCGCCTCTTGCCGAGTGATCTCGATCCCGAGTTCCCGCTCGCGCGGATAATGCGTATGGATCACCGAGCCGATGCGGTCCTTCAGTTGCGGGATGACCTTGCCGCTGCGGTTGTAGGTCGCCGGGTTGGCGGAAAACAGGACCATCACGTCGAGGTTGAATCGGATCGGGTAGCCGCGAATCTGCACGTCGCGCTCTTCGAGGATGTTGAATAGTCCGACCTGGACCAGCTCGTCGAGTTCCGGCAGCTCGTTCATCGCGAAGATCCCCCGGTGCATGCGGGGGATCAGCCCGAAGTGCAGGGCGCCCTCGGCCGACATGCTCGCGCCGGTCGCCAGCTTGGCCGGATCGATTTCGCCGATCACGTCGGCGAACTTCGTGCCCGGGGCGAGCCGCTCGGCATAGCGGTCTTCTCGGCGCCACCAGGCGATGGGAATCTCTTCCGCCGGCGCCTCGGCGACGACGCGGCGCCCCTCCGAAGTGATCGGCGCAAACGGGTCTTCATGGACGGGCACGCCGGGCAGGTCCAGGTAGGGAGTCTCCTCATCGAGAAACCGGACCAGCAGGCGCATCAGCCGGCTCTTGGCCTGCCCCTTCTCGCCGAGGAAGAGCAGATCGTGGCCGGCAATCAGGCCGAGGTTGATTTCGGGGATCACGGTGTCATCGTAGCCGACAATTCCCGGAAACAGCTCTTCGCCGCTGCTGAGCATGTGCAGAAAGTTCTCGCGCAGCTCTTCCTTGACGGTCCGGGAGACCCACCCGCTAGCCCGCAAGTCACGCAAATTCGTCGGTTTCACCAAGGTGCTCATATGCCTTTTTTCTGTTCCTCAATACCTCGAACTCGAAGCTCGCAATATTTGAGAGACCAAAAACCCGGCTCTCCTCCATCCTCTCGCTATTCTAGCGCCAGCGTCGAGTCTGCGTAGGGTGCTGCAAGCGAGACAGCCCGAAACCGTGGCAACGCCAACCGCGCCCAACCACGACTGAACAGCGCTACGCCGCCAAGCCGCCAGCGCCGCCGCATCGCAAGCTACGCACCGGCTCTCGGCTTGATCCGCCGGGCGAGGATTGCCATTACCCGGCGCCCGGCACGGGCGACCAGCAAGACGGCCTCGTCGCTCCCCTGAAGGTGCAACTCGCGGCGGATTTGATCGGGATGCCCCTCCACTCCACGGACCTTGATTTCCAGCCGCCCGATCCCGCGCCGGCGCACCAGCGCGCGAAGCCGCTTGCGGTCGAACGGCAGCTCATCGGTCACCTCGAAGCATTGCAGGCAGGCGTCATCGATCGGATCGTCGCCAGTCAGATAACTCGCTGCCGGATGGATCGCCGCCAGCGCGTGCTGCCGGGCGAGCTGCCCGGTAAGCCCCGCCGCAATCACCGCGGAATCCGGATCAAACACGTAGCGCCCGAGCCGATCCACCACCGGCGACCGCAGGTGGGCCTCCCCCGCTACGGTCCCAACGATCACCGACCGGTCCGGGCGGCTCCGCAAGGTCGTTGCTCGGCGGAGCCCCGGCTTGCCGGCCAGATCGCCGAACCACGCCACCTGCTGGCGGCACTCGCGGTCGCGCGCGATCCACTCCAGCTCGGCCTCGCGCTGCCAACGTTCGGGCGTTTCGGTTGCCGGAGCAAGTTTGATCGCACCATTGGGACACTCCAGAAGCAAGCGGTCAATCGTTTCCGGACCCGGCTGGTAGTTCTCCAGGCGGGTGGTCCTCCGGCCGCCCGCACGCCGATCCGGATCAATGTGCCATGCCGTGAATCGGTCGACCCGAAACCGCCTGGCGTCTTCCGCGCAGAACCGGCAGTCGAGGGCGTTCTTCTCCGGCAGGAGGAGGCTTCGCACGTTCGCCTCGGCCACGACGAGCGCGGCAGCGCTCAAATCCACCGCGGTCACCGGCCCGCGGGCCGCCAGCCCCAACAGGTCGCCGCCGATTCCGCAGCAGATTTCGGCCAGTGGCTCTCCGGCGGGAAACCGCCCGGCCTTGTAACGGGCAACATAGAAATCGGTCGCCTGTTGAATCGTCTCCGGGAGAAAAAACATCCTCTGTGCGTCGGGAAACTTGCCGGCCGCGCGCCGGCGGAGCTCGATCTGCGCCAGCGCCAAATGGACCCGCTCCGGCGAAAACCGGCGTTTCAAACGCTCGGCCAGCGCCGCGAGGGAACCCGCTTGCCGGCTCAAATCGGCCAGTAGCCCCGAGCCCTCGGGGCCGACCAGCCAGCGGATGTCGTCAGGGGAAATGGAAGTGTTCAATGCCCGGTACAAAAGGGGGGTGGGGGCGCAGATTGTATCAGGTTTGCCTCCTGGGCCATGCCAGTTGCGGCAGAGAGAAAAAAATAGTCCGCAGGCCTGGCATCCGCAAGCGGGCCCGAGGCGGAAAGTCCGTGTGTCCGGATCATTCGCGTAGAACGGAATTCATTCCGTTGCCAGCCGCCATCTGCGGCCAGGCGGTGCATCGCCGCAGCAGGCTTCGTCCTGCGACTTTAGATCAAGGACAACAGGCAAGCGCTTCCAATGGACTGAGGGCCGGTTGTGGCGGGTCGGTCTGCCCCGGTCGTTGCGGCTTTGCGTTCTGGTGATCGTAAACGCATTGGGTAGTCCAAATCGGTGCGCCGCGGTTGGAGAAAGCGACAGCCCGTCCGAAACCGAATAAAGACAAAGGAAGAACCGCGCTGGCCCCGAAATTCATGAGCCGGGGACTTGTCGCCTGCCGCCCACCATCCCAACCCGACGCGTAAGCGAGGCATCTTAACCCGACGCGTAAGCGAGGCCCGCTCATAGCCCGACGCGTAAGCGAGGCCCGCTCATAGCCCGACGCGTAAGCGAGGCCCGCTCATAGCCCACCCCCTAAGCGAGGCCGACTCTTGCCAGCCGCCCTTGCTTACGCGTCGGGTTAAGATACCTCGCTTACGCGTCGGGTTAAGAGGCAGTCGTGCCGCTGCCGGCGAGCGGCGTTTTCGAGGAAACGGCGAATGTTGAGAAAGCTGATCTCCTGGGCGATTCCGGTCGGGGCCATTTTTGGTCCCGTCGTCTACTACACGAGCCCCGAATGGATGTCTCAGTTGACGGCCTCCCTGACGCCAGGCGGTTCGCACGCCTCGCCGGAGGCGCCCGGCCCGGCCGGCCCGAGCGAAGTCCCGCACCTGCCCCTCGAAGGGGGCAAGGTCAACCAGTTTTGGGAAATCCTGCGATTCGACTTGACTCCCCAGTGGATCGCCGACCGCTGGCCGCGAGTGACCACCGCGCTGGCCGAACTCGACCTTCAGGGGTTCCGCGTGCCGCTGGTCACGGGAACGGCGGAGGACGACCTGGCCGGTTCGCTGACTTACTACTACAACGCTGAGCGGCAGTTGCAGCGGATCACGTTCGCCGGCACGACGGGCGACTACCGGCGGTTGCTGCACCTCCTGTCGACGCACTACGGCTTCGTCAACCGCCCGACCAACACGCCGAACGTGATCCTGTTCGAAGTTCCTTCCCAGCAGAACCCGCCCCACAGCTACCTCTGGGTCCGCCCGGCCGCCGTCTTGAAAGCGGCCGACCCGCTACGGCGATTCGAGCTGACGCTGGTCTTGGAGCGGCCTTAGGCCGACTTGCCCGCCTCCGGCTTGGCCTTGGCTCGGGCCTCCACGCCGGGCGGCTCGTAGTCGAATTCTCTCCAGACCATTGGCCGGCGGTGGCTCGGCTCGATTCGCAGCATGACTTCCCCATTCTGGAAAATCCGCACCGTGCCGTTCGATTCGCTCACGGTGACGGCCACCGCATTGCTGGCTCGGCTGATCGCCGCGGCGGCCCAATGCCGCGCGCCGAGCCCCTTGGAGAGCGTAATCGTGGTTGCCGGAGAATCGACGTAACGGCAGGCCGCTTCAACGGTTCCGTCCGACGAGACGATGATCGCCCCGTCCATCTGGGCGATTTCCTTGATGCCCTCGCGAACCCGTGCCTCGAACAGGTTCCGCTCCTTGCGGTTATAGCCCCGCACCGGGTCGAAACCGGCCGGCTTGCTGTGGTTGAGCACCTTGCGGGTGTCGCCGACGACGAACATCGTCCCCACCGGCTTGCCTTCGCGCCCCTCGCGGCCGATCTCGACGGCCAGGTTGACCACCACCTTGAGCGTCTCCAAGGGAACCCGTGTCTCCAGTTGGCGCAAATCGCGGCCCGTGAGCCGGTCGAGGTGCTCGCCAAGGTTGATCACGCTGACCGAGTCGACCGTATCCGGCTCAAAACCGCTGTACACCGCCACCACCCGAGAGCCGGGTGCAAGAATGTCGTCGGCCACCGCTTCAAGCAGCGCCTGGGTGAGCCGATCGTGGACCGGGCTGTCGGGCATGTTGACGGCCACCGGCGAAAAACCCGCATCGGATGCGCCCGCAAGCTCCGCCGGCGTGTTGGCGACCACGATGATCCTGGCCCCGTCGCCCTGCTTCCGCAACCGCGCCCAATCGGCGGTCCCGTCGAGCAAGATCATCACACCGTCCGCTTCGACTGTTTCGGACAGCCGAACCGCCATGTTGAACAGCATTTTGAAGCGATCGGTGAATCTAAGCTGCTTCATGCGCACACGCCTCGAGGGCATAGATGGATCGGCGGGAGACCCTGATTCCCAGCACTGCGGGGCCGATGTCGGCGCACGAAAAGCCCGCCAACCGAGCCAACGGCGTCATTGCCCCAGCGCGACAATCTCCCGCAAACGGCGCGAAACGCTTGTGACCACCTATCTTACGCTATTCTCCCCAATGCGGCAACGCCAGACGTCGCAATAAATCGGCAGAGGGCAGACCTCGGCACCGCGCATGCGGCCCAACCTGATGCCCCCGGTCACCGCACTCCGACCCCGCGGCCGCGCAGGTACTGTTTCAAGTCCGGAATGGCGATCGTGCGAAAGTGGAACACCGAGGCCGCCAGCAGGATCGTCGCGCCGGCCTCGACCGCCTCGTAGAAATGCGCGAGCGCCCCGGCGCCCCCCGAGGCCACGATCCGGGCCGAGGTGGCCTGTTTCATCGCCCGGATGACGGGCAGGTCGTAGCCGGTCTTGGCGCCGTCGCCGGCCTTGCTCGTTGGCAGGATCACCGGCACTCCGAATCCATCGACTGTCTTGGCCCACTCAACCGCGTCGGCGCCGGTCGCGGTCCGCCCGCCGTCGATGTAGACCTCGTAGCCCGACGGCATCGCCGCGCTGCGGTCCACGTCGATCGCCACGGTGACTTTTTCCGGACCGAACTCCTTGACCATCTCGGCGATGACCTCTGGCTTGCGGAAGGCAGCGCTGCTGGTGGAGACCTTGTCGGCGCCGGCCTCGAGGACGGCCGCCGCCGATCCGACGTCAGAAATGCCGCCGCCGACGGTCAATGGCACGGTCGTCACTTCGGCGACGCGCTGGACCACCTCCAGCATCGTGCGGCGATGCTCGACGGTTGCGGTAATGTCGAGCATCGCCAACTCGTCGGCCCCGGCCGCCGAGTAGGCCTGCGCGCACTCGGCGGGGTCGCCCGCGTCTTGAATATCGACGAAATGAACGCCCTTGACGACGCGGCCGTTGCGCATGTCAAGGCACGGCATGATCGTGACCAGCGGAGTCATCGTATCGCTTCCCCTTATCTATGCACGAGTCGCATGTGCGGCGCGCCGACCGGGTCCCGTGCCGCCCCGGAAATCGCGCCCGGCGAAAAAGCAGCCCCCCGGCCGGCCGTCAGTCGAATGCCGCGGCCAATTCATCGAGTATTTTCTGCTCTTGTTTTGAGATCTTGCTGCCAAAGCCGAGAATTCCACCCGCCGATTCAGCCACCTCCCTGGCGCGGCGGAGCAGGTCGTCGCGGAGTTCCTTCTTCTCCTGCTCGCTGAGCACCTCTCCGAGCGAAGCCACGTATTCCTTCCAGACCTCGAGGAGTTCTGGGTCCGGCTTCCGCCGCAGCCAGCCTTCAAGGAGCCGGTAGGCCGGGTGCTCGCTGTCGACGCCTTGCTGCCGAAGCGCGCCCATCACGGCAAGCCGCTCCTTTTCGTGGAGCGTTCCGTCGGCCCAGGCCACTTCGATCAGCGGCGACAAGAGCAGTGCGGCCAGCGTCTGCCCGGTCATGCCCAGCCGCTCGAGCTTCTCAAGCAGGCCGTCGTGGGTGATTCCCGACGCCTCCGCCAGGGACTTCCGCCGCTCTTCGGCCGCCGTCTTCTCACGCAGCGCCAGGAGAAGCTGCATGTCTCGCTCGCGAAAAAACTTCTCCTCAAGCTCGCTGCTGCGCCCGCTAAAACCGCCCATTGGCATCGCCAGCCCCTCCCTTGGTGCCAGTTGGTATCAGGTCTCCACCAAAAAACCTAGCAGAAGCCTCGGACTTGGACAACTGCCGCGGCGCCCCCCCTTCCGTGGAGTCTCGGCCTTCGGTATCCTCGTGGACTGTCCGGTGTTGTTTTCGTTCACCGCATCAAGCCCCAGGGAGGCCCACCGTGTACGACCCGCAAGCCCTCGTCGCTGCGATTCGCGAAAAGGCCCTGAAGTTTGGCGATTTCACGCTGGCTTCCGGCAAGAAGGCGAAGTACTATCTCGACGGCAAGCAGGTGACGCTCGATGCGGAGGGGTCGCGGCTGATCGCCGAGGGGATTCTCGACCTGCTGGCTGAAGATATGCCTGAGGCGGTCGGCGGGATGTCGATCGGGGCCGATCCGATCACCGCCGCCGTGGTTACCATGTCGGCCTTGCGCGGCACGCCGCTGCGCGGCTTCATGGTGCGGAAGGAACCAAAGGGCCACGGCACGAACCGGTTCATCGAAGGGCCGGTCCAGCCGGGCGAGCGCGCGGTGATCGTCGAAGACGTGGTCACGACCGGCGGCTCCTCGCTGAAGGCCATCGAGCGGGTCGAGGAGTTCGGCATGAAGGTGGCCGGCGTGATCGCGATCGTCGACCGCATGGAAGGCGGCCGCGAGGCCTTCGAGAGCCGCGGCTACCGGCTCCGGTCGCTGTTGACGATCCGCGACTTCGGCATCGAGCCGCCGCGGGATTGACACTGGACTGGCCGCCCGGATGCAGTCGATAAGAGTCTTCTGGATACACCGCTGGCGGGGCGGTTCCAGTTTTCGGGCCGGCCCGCCCTGTCGCAGTCTTCCGGAAGGATCCGTGGAAACCTCCCTGCACAATGAGCTGAAAACGCATTACGCCGACCCGCAGGCCCGGTTCGAAGTGCCGCTCGGCCGCTACCGGATCGACGTGGTTTGCGGCGACCGGCTCGTCGAGGTCCAGCACGGCTCGCTGGCGGCGATCCGCGACAAGGTCCGCGCCCTGCTCGGTGACCACGACGTGACCGTCGTCAAGCCGATCATCGTTCGCAAGCAGTTGGTCAGGCTGTCGAAAAAGGGGGGCCGCGTCGAGTCGCGCCGGATGAGCCCCAGGCAGGGGCGGCTGATCGACCTGTTCGATGAGCTGGTCTACTTCACGCGGGTGTTTCCCCACCCGCGGCTGACGCTCGATGTCCCGCTGATCGACGTCGAGGAACTCCGCTACCCGGGCCACGGCCGCCGCCGGCGCTGGCGGCGGAACGATTTCGTCGTCGCCGACCAGCGACTC
>JAMOAF010001011.1 GCA_023621895.1 Planctomycetota bacterium | reverse complement strand
TGCGAAGCATCTTCCGGAGAGCGATCTCGGTGAGGTGCGGAGTATTGTCCAGGAGATCCAAGAGCGGATCGAAAGGGCCAAGAGACGGTTTCACGAGTAGAGAGACGCCGGTCCACCTCACTTCCGCTATCCGCCCGTGTTTTCATCCTTCGCCTTCCCCCTGTGGATTCCAACCCATGAAACGGCGCCAATTTCTCGAAGCGTGCGGCTTGTCCGCGGCCGCTTGTTGGTATCCCGCGATTGTCTCCGCGGCCGAGCCTCGATCGCGACAGATCGCACCTGGCCGGTCGATCAAGGCCGACGTGCTGATTGTTGGAAGGGGCTTCGCCTCCGCCGCGACGTCGTGGGGACCAGCACGGGGTTAGCCAAATTCCCGTACATTCGGGAGTCGCGGCGAATCAAGGCGGAGCTGACGATTTTCGAGCAGCAACTTCGCGGCGCCGGGCGGACCATCGGTGGCCAACGGGTTGCCCCCCGGCTGGCCGATTCGGTTGGCGTGGGCAGCTACGGGCTCGACACGCACCCGACGACCGGCGGCGACAACTACTACCATGTCGGATGCCCGCCGTTTCAGATTCCGCTGGGCGCGCTGATTCCTCGCCGCATCGAGAACCTGATCGCCGGCTGCAAGAACATCGGCACGACCCACCGCAGCAACGGCGCCTATCGCCTGCACCCGGTCGAATGGAATATCGGCGAGGCCGCCGGGGCTCTGGCGGCGTTCTGTATTACCGATCGCGAGCCTCCGATCCGCATGGTCAACTGCCGGGGCGGGTTGTCTATCGAGGAATCACCGGGAGCAGGATGTGCGAGGGGCGCTCGCGATCGTGATGAACGGTATTCACGGCCGTCCGCACGCGGCGATTGTCGTTGAGCGGCTCGCCCGTGTTCGGGTTCAGGTCGAACCGCGGGAAATTGCTGCTGGAGACATCCAGGCGAATCCGGTGCCCCTTCTTGAAGATGTTCGAAGTCGGGTAGAGCTTGATCGTCACCGGGTAAACCTCGCCCGGCTGCATGAGCTTCTCGGTCAACAGCGACTCGCGGAACCGAGCGCGGACGATGCCGTCGCCAATCAGCAGGTCGAACCCGCCGGGGAAGTCCCCGCTGGCCGGATAGACGTCGATCAGCTTTGCCGTGAAATCAGTATCGGGGGCCGAGGATGAGATCCAAAGCTTCACCGAGATCTCGCCGGTCACCTCGATGTCCTCCTCCAGCGGCTCCGTCTGGAATACCAGGATGTCGTTCCGGGCGCTGAGCGGAATCGGCTCCGGGAAGTTCCAGATATGAGCGCCGCCCCGCTGGTCCCATGCGCCGGCCAGGAGGATATCGTTTCCCGAAGAGATGCAGCCGCCAATGGTCGGCACGGGATTGCGCGGATCGAACTGGAAACAGGTCGAGGCTTTGTCCGCCGCGCAGGCGGCCGCCGCCAGCTTGCCGTTCGGCTGGAGGTGGAACTTGGTGTAGCGGGTCCGGGCCAGCGGCCATTCCTTTTCATCGCGCCAGGCGCCGCCATGAAACAGCTTGCCGTCGTCGGTCTTGTGCCCGTCGCCGGAGCCCATCACGAAGATGCGGACGGGCGTGGCGAACGGCGCGTCGCGGCCGACGGCGTTGTCGCTCCCTTTCAGCCAGTGGTCGAACCACTCCAGGCGCCAACCGAGGTGGTCGGAAATCGCCGCGTCTTTCCCGAAGCTCACCTGCCCGTGCGCCGAACCGCTCTGCGCGCCGTGAATCCAGGGGCCCATGATCAGGTACACCGGGCCCTTGATCGTCTTGGAGAGAACCATGTAGTTGGCCGACGTGTTGCCGCCCCATGAATCGTACCAGCCGCCAACCAGGTAGACCGGAATGTCCTTGTACAGCTCCGGGTAATCGATAATGCTGTTGACCTTCCAGAACTCGCCGTTCGCGCCGTGTTTCATGCCCTCGACGAGCCACTGCTCATATTCGGGCGCGAACTTCAGCGGGGTCATTCCGGGCCGCAAGGGCAGATTCGCGAGGTACGCCTTCCGCTGGTCGGACATTTCCCGAAGCATCGCCGCCGTGGCCGGATCGCGGGACTGCCGGCTGCCGCGGCCCGCGTTGAGCATGATCCAGTTCCAGAAACGCAGCTCGAAGGCTCCGGCATTCCGCATGCTCTGGTAGCCCAGGTTCGACATCGCGTCGACGGGGATCACCGTGGCCAGCCCCGGCGCCTTGGCCATTGCCATGGCGTGCTGCGTGCCGCCGAAGTACGAGGTCCCCATCATGCCGAACTTGCCGTCGGACCAGGGTTGCTTGATCAACCAGGCGGCCGTGTCGCAACCGTCCGGCCCGTCGTCGCTGAGCATGTGCCAGACGCCCTCCGACTTGTACCTTCCCCGCGTATCCTGCGCCACGAACACGTATCCGCGCGCCGCGTAGTAACCGCCGGTGCTCTTCTGCCCGTCCTTGTTGTAGGGCAACCGGGCCATGATCGCCGGCAGCTTTCCCCCGATCGGCGCGCCGTCCTTCGCGGGCCGGTAGATATCGGTGGCGAGCCGCACGCCATCGCGCATCGGCACCATCACGTCCGTCTCCACCGCGACCTCGTACTCGGCTTCCCGGCCAAATCCAACGGCCGGCAGTAACATCAGCAACGCGCCCAACGCGGCGATCCGCTTTGCGCAAGAAACCCAGTGATCGCGCATGGTGATTTTCTCCTTCGATTCCGAGTTCTGTCTGCGTGGGCTGTCTTCTTTACGTTGCCTCTGCCCGGACCAACGTTGCGAAGCCAAGTTTAACGGATCGCCGCAAGCATCGCTACCACGCGAACCTTCGGGGGAAAGGGCCGAGTCGCCGCGCACGGCCGCGGGGCGCCCGCAAGCGTGGAATCGCCCGCCAGCGAGCGTCTCGATGCGCGAGCCGGCTGCAGATTCGGCCGGAGCATACCTGCTGAAAGAGGTTCGGAACGGGTCGAGTTCAGTCCGGTTCCAGCACGTCGAGCCAGCCAGCGCGCGAGGCGGCCAGGCTGTCCGCGGCGTAGAGCCCGACTGCCGCCCAAATGCAGAGAAAACTGGAAATCTGGGCCCCCGAGAACGGCTCGTGGAACACGAAAACCGCCACGACGAATTGCAGCGTCGGCGAGAGATATTGCAGGATGCCCAACGTCGACAGTTGGAGGCGCCGGGCCGCGCCGACAAACAGCAGGAGCGGCACCGAGGTGACCACGCCGCTCAGCGCCAGCAGGCACCAGGTGCCCGCGTCTTTTTCCGTCGCCATCGCCGATTGCTCGGCGTAGGCGAGGTAGAGAATCGCCGGCGGGGTCATGGCAAGGGTCTCGACGAGGACGCCGACCAGGCCGGAGATGGGCATCGTCTTTCGCAGCAGGCCGTAGAGGGAGAACGACGCCGCGAGCACCAGGGCGATCCACGGCAGGACGCCGGCCGTCACCGCGAGCACGCAGACGCCCGCCGCGGCCAAACCGATGCTGATCTTCTGATAGAGGCGGAGCTGCTCGCCGAGCACCAGGACGCCCAAGAGGACATTGACCAGCGGCGTGATGAAATAGCCGAGGCTGGATTGGAGCACCTGCGCGGTGGCTACGGCATAGATGAAGGTCAACCAGTTGACGCTGAGCATCACGGTGCTCAGCCCCAGCATGAGGATCGCCTTGGGGGCCTTCAATCCCTGCCGCACCTGGCGCCACTGGCCGGAAATGCCCGCCACAATCACCAGCACGGCGAGCGACCAGACGGCTCGATGGGCCAGCATTTCCAGGGGCGGAACGTGGCGTACCGCCCGGAAGTAGAGCGGGATCAAGCCCCAAAGCCCGTAGGCGGCCAGGCCGTATGCCAGTCCTTGCAGCGATCGGCCTGCCTGGCTGCGGCCGGCTGCGGCCATTCCTTCTTCGGCTGCCGTCATTCAACCTCCATCGTGACCGTCTTCGCGCCAAGCGCGACCTGGTGCGGGCCGCGCCCACTGGGCGTGATTTGAAACGACAGCGGGGCCGACCTTTCTCCCCGGGCCCATGCCCATTGACTACCGGCCGGCTCGCCGTCGACCGACAGGGTCACGCGGCTGCCGGCGAGAAACGTCTCGGCGATCGTGGCAGAGACAGTCACGGGCTGGCCAACCTTGAATGGCCCTTTCGAAGTGTGCATTCCCAGGCAGCGGTAGCTGGTCTGGATGTTCCAGCCGCCCACCTCGAAGCTTGGTGGGGCCTCACCCGCAGCGCCCGCCGCAACCCGCGCGCAGACCTCCCGCCGCTCGCCCGGCGCCAGGCTAAAGTAGTTGTCATCCCACGATACCGGCAGGATTTCCTCTCCGCGAGGCCCCTTGGTCAACACAAGGTGCACGAGCATTGCCACGTGCTCCGTGGGGTTCTCCACCTCCACCCGAGCCACCCATTGGCGGCCCTCGCGCCGCACCTGGCAGGACGACTTGAGCCGGACCGCCGGGAGTCGATCCAGGCTGGCCAGGTCGGCCGGGTCCTTCGATGCCAGCCAGTAGAAGTTGTCGGAGAGCGCGTTGCCGGACGCATCGCGGAGTTGCAGCGCCACGAAGTACACCGGCGTGCGGTCCGCAATGTCCGGCAGCTTGAATGCCTCGCGGCAGCAGTTGGCCGGCATGTCGAGCCTGGCAGTCTTCTCCCATCGCAGTTTGCCGTCAAAGTCGTAGACCCTGGCGCGGACCTCCAGGCCATCTTGCGGCGCGAGCCGGTTGTTGACCACGGCCACCTCCATGTCAAGCGGCGCAAGCTGCACGTGCAAGGGCTCGCAGGCCTTCTTCACGTAGTACAGCGCCACCGTCGGCCGGAGATACCAGTCGTAAAGCTGCCACTCCACACTCGGCCACGCCGCGTTGAGCTTCCATTCCGAAAACCCGCTGGTGATGTCCCACATCCGGTGGTTGGCCGCCTCATACATCGCGCGGTGCTCGTCGGCCGTCACCAGCAGCCCCTTGGCCAGGTAGTCGAGCACGCTGCGAGGCTCTCCGTAGAGTCTCCGCAACGCGGCGTCGTAGGGGCCGAAGTAGTGGCAGGCGTCGTGATGGGCCCACGAGGCAGTCAACGGAAAGGTCGGCCCCGGCGGCGCCTGGTCCAGATCGGGGAGGAATCGGCGCAGACTGTCGTACGACGGCGGCGAGGGGCATCCGCTCTCCAGCATGAACATCCAGTTGCGGTTCTCTCGCACCCAGCGGAAATACTGCGCCGGCCCGGCCCAGCCGTAGGATTTCGGCGGGTAGTCGTTGGCGCCCGTGGGAAGGTCCGGCGCGATCCATGCCGGCTCGTTCGTTCGGTAATCGGGGAACGAGCCCGACGGGATGAACAGCCGCGTGCCGTCGCGCTCGATGATTTCTTTTCTCCAGCGCGTGTAGACATCCTCGCGAGTCTCCCCCTCGTTCATGGCCATGTAGAGGACGAGGCTCGGATGGTTTCGATATCGGTGGATGATATCGACGGTGCCGCGGGCCAAGAGGTCGAGGTCGAGCGGGTGGGGCGTGCCCGGCTGCATCCAGTAGCAGCCGTAAAAGCAGTTGCCAAACATCAGCCCGTAGCGATCGCACAGATCAAGGAAAACGTCGGGCGGATTGGGGATGTCTTCAAAGTAGACGATGTTGATGTTGGCCTCGGTGAGGTAGCGAATCTCCGCCTCGATCCGATCGGCATCCCATTCGAAAAGCAACTCCGGTTGGATGTAGCCGCCGCGGCAGAAGACCTTCTGCCCGTTGATGTGCACGCGGAGTCCGTGGGCGCCGTCGAGCTTGTGCAGCTCTCTGGTCACCTGCCGGATTCCGAACTGGACACGCTGCTCGTCCGCGGCCTCGCCGGCCGCCTCGAAACGCAGCGCCAGGTGGTAGAGATTCTGCGGGCCGTAGTTGTGCGGCCACCACAGGCGGGGGTTTCCAATCCCCAGGGCCGGGTACTCGGCGGACGAAAACACCACCTCCTTCGATTCGTTCGGCGCCAGGCGGACTTTCGCTTCGAACTGGCCGCCGGTCTCCTCGATGGTCCCCTTGAGCACGCCTTCCAGCAGCGTGCCGCTGGAGTTGACGAGCGTTGCGGAGACTCTCAACGCCGCGGGACTTGTCTGGGGCAGCGGAAGCTGCGTCGTCACAAACGGGTCGCGGATTGCAACCGGCCCGCGGAAGTCGAGGTACACATCCTGCCAGAGTCCGATGTTCCGGTCGGGGACGGTCCCCATGCAGTCGTAGCCGATGAACATCGGAAGGCCCACGTCCTTCATGGCGTCCTTCTGATACTTGCGATCCTTTCCGAAGGGCACGAGCTGCGTTTCCGGAGTGCCGGGGTGGTCCATCGGATGGACCTTCACCGCCAGGCAGTTCTTGCCGTCGGAGCGGACGTTGCTCGTGATGTCGAAGCGGTAGCGTGAAAAGGCTCCGGCCATCTGGCTGGCCGAGGCGATCTGCCTGCCATTGAGCCAGACGTCGGCCCGATAGTGGATGCCGTTGAAGTTGAGCCACACCTGGCGCTGGCGAGCGGCCGCCGGCAGGGTGAACTCCGTCCGGTACCAGTAAGGGTCATGCCAGGGGTTGCGCTGGTCCGGCAAATGGCTGTACTTGGCCAGATCGTGTTCCTGGTTGAACTCATCCGAAGCATCGGGAATGCGAAAGCTGTTCAGGCCGATCCGCGGGTCGGGATAGACGCCGTTGCGGACCAGCGCGCCGAGCACGGTCGAAGGGACGCGGGTGGGGAGCCAGCCTTGCGGGGAAAAATCGCCAGTCGAGACCGCCTCGCCCCCCTCGGGCATTTGGTAAGAGGACTTGAGGAGCCAGTTTTCGCGAAGCGGCAGAACCGTTTCCGGCGGCCCACCCGGAGACTGTTGGTCAGCCTGGCCGGCCGCGGCAATCCCGCATATGCCGGCGGCCGCGATCCATGTCATCACGATGCTTACCGCCATGCCGCGGGACCGCCCGAAGCATGCGCTTGCGTTGACGGCATTCCGGTCCATTTCGCTCCTCCCCTGATGCTGGTCGTTCGCGGCTACGAGGTGTGCAGCCGCGAGGAATCGCATTCTATGCCCGCACGGACGATTTGTGAATGGCGAACGGTCCCTACTGCATCGTTCCAGGCTGATGAGCAGACACCTGCCCCGTTCTTGCCGTGCCGAAGGCACATTGCCAGGCCCAGGTCAGGAGCTTCCAGGGCCAACCCGGTTGGGATTTGGGGAAAAATGTTGCCGGAGTATCTACGGCGACTGGTTTTCGCGGCCGAGGGCGATTTCGGCCTCGAGTCGGGCGGCCTTGGCCCAGAGCAGGTCGGCGAGTGTGTTTTGGCCGGCCTGCTGCTGCGAGGCGGCGATCTCTTCAAGCCTCTTCAGGTTTTCGACATGTTTTCGCAGCAGGGCGATCCGCTCGGTCCTTCGCGTCGCCGATTCGAGTTCGGCCGCGATCAAGGCATTCTGGGCCTCGATCAACGAGTTGTATCCGGCGCTGCCGGAACGGAACGCCTCCTCGGCGAAACGGACGAGCTGGCGGAGCGTCTCGAGCCGCTCCTGGACAAGGGCGTCGAGACCTGGCGAGGACTTCGGCGCAGTCCGCTCGAGGCGGCCGAGGAGTCTGGCAATCTGCTGCGTCCGTCCGCTGTCGCCGCGGAGAACGACCACGCCGAGGTCGTCGAGCCTTTCGATTTGGACGCCGGAGCCGGAAATCGCCCTGGTAGTCAGCGGCTTGCGCGTGAAGATCGCGGCGCCCTCGGCAATGCTCTCGAGCTGCCAGCCCTCTTCGCCGAGCTTCTTGAGCTGCTCCGCCGACAGGTTCCCGTCAGGGATGGGAACGATCTGCCGCTCCGGGGCCGATGCTTGCGGCTGGGCCGGGGCGGCACTCTGCGTGGCCCCGCCGGAGAACAGGGCGGCGGCCAGCGCCGCAAGGAAAAGTAGACGTGTCATGGCAGGATCCCCTTGACCGAAGAGAAAAGTGCGTCCCTTCGACGGCCTTGCGGCAGGGCCCACAAAGGTGCAGTCTGCCGGGTTCCTGATCACTATTCTACAGCTTCGGCTGGCAAAAGCACCGGAGACTCCATGCCCCCCAAGTGGCAGAAGGGCGCGCGGCGGGACGACGCGGGCCGGCTGCCCGGCGAGCACGGAGCGCTTCCGCCCGGGAAAAGCCGGCGCGGCCATGGGCCGCACCGGCGCCGTGCTCGGTTGGCGATCACTTCCCCATCGCCCGGACTTCCCATAGGATACTTGGGAGGGGGGGAACGTTGCGTCGCCGTTAACGGAGTCTCATGAGCCAGTTGGAATCCAAGGACGATATCCTCTCTGGGCTTAATCCCCAGCAGCGCGAGGCCGCCAGCCACGGGGACGGGCCGCTGCTGATCGTCGCCGGGGCGGGCACCGGCAAGACGGCCACGCTCGTTCACCGCGTCGCCTGGCTCATCGGCCAGGGGATCGATCCGCGGCGAATCCTCCTTCTGACGTTCACGCGCCGCGCCGCCGGCGAGATGCTCCGCAGGGTCGAAGGCCTCCTCTCCCGGCAGGCCGGAGGGAGCTCCTTCGTGAGGGACGCCCGCGTCTGGGGAGGCACTTTCCATGCGATCGCCACGCGCTTGCTGCGGCTTTATGGCAAGTCGATCGGGCTGGCGGCGGGGTTCACGATCCACGACCGGAGCGACTCGGAAGACCTGCTCAATGTCGTCCGTACGGAACTCGGCCTGGCCAAAAGCGACAAGCGGTTTCCCAAGAAGGGAACCTGCATGAGCATCTACAGCCGCTGCGTGAACTCCCGGCAGCGGCTCGCCCCGGTCCTCAAGCGGCATTTTCCCTGGTTTGACGAGTGGGAAGACGAACTGAAGCGGCTTTTCGACGCCTATGTCGACCGCA
Organism: Planctomycetota bacterium; assembly: GCA_023621895.1. Taxonomy (GTDB): domain Bacteria; phylum Planctomycetota; class Planctomycetia; order Pirellulales; family Thermoguttaceae; genus JAAYCB01. The sequence goes on along the minus strand of JAMOAF010001011.1, from coordinate 15,937 downwards.
AGGAAGCGGCGGCCGTGCTCGACTACGACGACCTGCTGCTCTACTGGGACGCCCTGCTCGCCGACGAAGAGGCGGGAGAGCGCGTGCGGGCGAGATTCGATTGCGTACTCGTCGACGAATACCAGGACACCAACGCCCTGCAAGCGTCGATCCTGGCGAGGCTCTGCCCCACCGGCAAGGGGCTGACCGTCGTCGGCGACGACGCCCAGTCGATTTACGGATTCCGCGCGGCGACGGTCCGCAACATCCTCGATTTCCCCAAGCAGTACCCGGCCGCCACGATCATCCACCTCGAGCAGAACTACCGCAGCACCCAGCCGATCCTGACGGCGGCCAACGAGGTGATCGGGCAGGCCCGGGAACGGTATAAAAAGGAGCTCTGGTCGGATCGGACCGGGGGCGACAAACCTCTGCTCGTGACCTGCGAGAACGAACAAGACCAGACGGAGTTCGTGATTCGCAAGATTCTTCAGCGCCGCGAGGAGGGAATCGATCTGCGCCAGCAGGCGGTGCTGTTTCGCGCATCGCACCACAGCATCATGCTCGAAGCGGAATTGACCGGCCGCAACATCCCTTTTCACAAGTACGGCGGGCTGAAGTTCGTTGAGACCGCCCACGTCAAGGACCTGATGGCCTTTCTCCGGATGGCGGAAAACCCTCGCGATCTGGTGGCCGGCAGCCGCGTCCTTGTGCTCCTTCCGGGCATCGGGCCGAAGCGGTCGCGCGAGCTGATGCAGATGCTCATCGAGTCGGGGGGCAGCCTCGAGCCGTGGCGCGCGTGGAAGCCGCCGTTGGCCGCCGCCAGCGAGTGGCCTCGGCTGGTCGGACTGCTCGAAGAGCTGCGCCGCAGGGAGGAGAAGCTCCCCGCGCAGATTCACGCCGTGAGGGCATTTTACGAGCCGATCCTGCTGGAAAAATACGACAATCCGGCGCCGCGGAGCCGCGACCTGGAACAGGTCGAGCAGATCGCCTCCCGGTATCCGGACCGCCAGACGATGCTCGTGGAACTGGCGCTCGACCCTCCTTCATCGACGCAGGATCTGGCCGGCCCGCCGCAGCTCGACGAAGACTATCTCGTGCTCAGCACGATCCACTCGGCGAAGGGGCTCGAATGGGACTCGGTGTTCGTGATCCACGCCGTGGATGGAAACATCCCGTCCGACATGGCGACCGGCTCGCCGGAAGAGATCGAGGAGGAGCTGCGGCTGTTCTACGTGGCCTTGAGCCGCGCAAAGAATCTCCTCTATGTAACCTGCCCCTTGAACTATTACTTCAGTCCGGGGCGGTGGAGCGACGCCCACGGCTTCGCCCAGATGACGCGTTTCCTGCCGCCGCGCGTCCGGGAATTCTTCACCGAGTGCGTCTCTTGGGCCGGCGGAGGCGATGGCGCCGAGGAATCGAACATCGACACGGAGCTTTCCAGCAAGTCGATCCGGCGGCAAACGAAGGACCTCTGGTCGTGAGCGATCGGGGCGGGGGGCGTCGTACTCTCCAAAGTAACTGGCCCTGATCAACCATGAGCCCGACGCCCAGACAAAAAGGTCTTGCGGCGCCGCTACTGCCGCAATCGTTTGAGCAGGCCAAGGGCGGTTTCCACAATCTGTTCGCCGCCGCCTGGGGCCAGGCGGCTGTTGGCGACCTCGTATCCGCCGTTGGCATAGTCCTCTCGCCGCGGAACGTAACCGATGCTGTCGTTGGCCAGCTCGATGACGACCGTGTGTGGAAACGGCGATTCGCGCTTGATGTCGGCGCCCAATTCATAGAACAGCTCACAAGGCACGGCGACCAGGGCCACGTCGCCCACGCGAATGGCCTGCACGCGGGCCGAGATCGTCGGCTGTTTGCGATCAACGATCTCCAGCGCGCGGAGCGCCCAAACCCGCTCTAGAACGAAATCGACGCCGGGCGGATTAGGGACCTGGACGATTTCGCGCGCCTTGGCGAGTTCCTCGTCGGTGAACGATTTCAGCGGCAGCTCGACGTCCTTGATCAGCCCTCCGACGCCATCGACTTTCAGCGGCTCGGCAAACGCGGTGACTTTGAGCACCTCGCCGGCCAGCACAGTGCCGATCCGCCGGGCCTCGGCGAAGCTCCGCTGGGGATCGGCGCTGTGGATGTCCCAGTGGTTGATGTTTCCGCAAGCACCCGTCGTGTGGACCGTGAGCAACTGCGGTCCCATCACGCGGCCCAGGATCGCGGAAAGATAATGGGGAAAATCGGCCGAAACACTGGTTCCGCCGATCGTGTCCAGGTGCATCGCATAGTTCTCGACGATGGCCAGCGGCGTTCCGTCGGGCTGCGAAACGGTGAGCACCGAGACCGACGGATCGATTCCGCCGGCAGGCCGCACCACGTCGGGATTCAACTTGCCGGGGTTCGTGCGAAGCGTGCCGTCCTTCATCCAATAGCGGCGGTGGAAAGCCAATCGCCTCTCTTCACCCGTGCCGAACGCCACCTCCGCTGGCTTAAAGTCCGCGGCCGCCATTTGAACGGCATCGGCGATCTTTTCCGCGAGCCAGTTGTCGTAACTCGGCTGGCGCTTTGGACCGGTATGGGCGTGCGTGGCGCTCACGATCAGATGTTCGGGAGGGATGCCCGTTCGCTTCTCGACCAGCGACTTGGACTTGTCGACGACCTCTCGCGGCAGTTCGATCAGGTCGCAGGCGACCAGCCCGACCACCCGGCCCGACTGGCGGAACAGGATTGCCTTGGCCATCAGCTCGTCGTGCACGCCCTCGGCCTGGCGCTCGAAGAAGTAGCCCGCCATCGGGCTGGAGAGAATCGGCGTGATCACCGTCTTTCCGGTACCGACGGCCAGCTCCGCGCCGTCGGCCGCCAGCCAGCCGAAAACCGAGGTCGCGGCCGCCGCCAGGAAGAACGGCAGGCGCCACTTGCGGCAAATGCTCGATTGCGACATGGAATCGCCTCGCTCTGCTCAGGACACCGACAGGGGAGACGCACCGGCCGAATTGGGCGCGCCCGACAAACCGCAGCCATTTTAGGTCGCCGCGAAACGTGCGGCAAGGCATGGCGGGCGGTGGCCTTCCACCAGGTCGATGGGAGGCCTTGTGTTTCTTCTGCCTGCCCTATTTGAAATCGCTTGCGGCAGGGGATATCCTTAGAATTTTGGCGACTCGGTCGCCCGAACGGCGAAACGTTGGCCGTTTCGAGCATCTTGCGCGCGTCCGGTTGCTTGTGAAATGCAACCGGGCGGAGACACCTTCAGGGGAATCAGCATGTCGAGAATCACACGACGTCGTTTTGTGGGGCAATCGCTTGCGGCCAGCGCCGCCGTGATGGCCGTTCCTTACATCGGCCGGGCGCAGAATCCCAATGGCAAACTCGGCGTGGCCGTGGTCGGCGTCAAGGGCCGCGGCGGCAGCCACCTGGACGCTTTCGTCGGCGATAGCCGGACCCACGTGGTTTTCATCGCCGATGTCGACGAGTACGTGGGAAAATCCCGCGCGGAGTCGGTTGCCAAGAAGCAGGGCTTCGCGCCGAAGGTCGTCCGCGACATGCGCGAGGCTTTCGAAGCGCCGGGCGTCGACATCGTCAGCACGGCGACGCCCAACCACTGGCACGCGCTGTGCGGCATTTGGGCAATGCAGGCCGGCAAGGACGTCTACATTGAGAAGCCCGTCTGCCACGAGATCGCGGAAGGCTCGGCACTGATCGCGGCAGCGCGGAAGTACAAGAAGATCTGCCAGGTCGGCACCCAGTGCCGCTCGAGCAAGGGGATCATCGAGGCTTTCCAGTTCATGAAGGAAGGCGGGATCGGCGAAGTCAAGTTCGCCCGCGGACTGTGCTACAAGCGCCGCAAGTCGATTGGCCCGCTGGGCGACTATCCCGTGCCCGCGGAAGTCGACTTCAATCTCTGGAGCGGCCCCGCGCCGTACACGACTCCCAAGGTCACCCGCCCGCAGTTCCACTACGACTGGCACTGGCAGCGCCACTACGGCAACGGCGACCTGGGCAACCAGGGCCCGCACCAGACGGACATCGCCCGCTGGGGCCTGGGCATCGACCAGCACCCGGTGAGCGTGATCAGCTATGGCGGGCGGCTGGGCTACCAGGCCGAGCGGAAGGACGACAACTACGTGGATGCCGGCGACACGGCCAACACGGAGGTCTCGATCTACGATTACGGCGACAAGTGCATCGTCTTCGAAACCCGCGGCCTGTCCGTGAAGGACTCGGCCGATGAGGAGTTGAACAAGCTCTTCCAGAGCACGGATGAGAACAAGATCGGCGTGGTGTTCTACGGGTCGGAGGGATACCTGGCCCAGGTGAGCTACGCGCACTGCATTGCCTACGACAAGCAGATGAAGGTCATCAAGGAGTTCAAGGGGGGTGAAGACCACTTCCGCAACTTCATCGATGCCGCGATCAGCCGCAAGGTGGAAGACCTCCGCGCTGAGGCCCGCGAGGGCCACCTGTCGGCCGCGATCAGCCACTTGGGGAACATCTCTTACTATCTTGGACAAGACAACAAGGTTTCCGCCGAGGAGGCCAGGAAGGTCTTGTCGGGAGTCAAGAGCCTCGACGACAACCTGGCGACGCTGGACCGCACGCTGAAGCACCTGACGGACAACGGCGTCGACTTGAAGAAGTACCCGATCTCGATGGGCCCGCTGCTCGCTTTCGATCCGGAGAAGGAAGTCTTTCCGGAGTCGAAAGAGGCCACCGCGCTGGTCTCGCGGACGTACCGGGAAGGGTTCGTCTGCCCGAAGGCCGCCGAGGTCTGAACGAAGCGTCTGCGCAGCACGCAGCGTGCCTGCAACTTGCCTTTTGATCCGCAACCCACCCCGGGGCGCGAGCGGCCCGCCGCATTGGACCGCCGCGCCCCGGAGTTTCTTTTTGCGGTTGTCCGCGGCCGCGGGTCATGTTTTGGCTTGGAAGCAAGCGGCGTGCCCGATCGCAGAGCGGCATCGGCGCTGTCACAGTTTTCTGCAACGCCCCAGTTCTGTGGAATGGTCCCGCGGCCGAAGAGGACAGAAAGGAATGGACCGGTCACGACTACCGCCAAGGTTGGGTTGACGAACTGCGGGCCAAACTGCTACGCTCAACGGATTAGGAAGACCAGAAAGCGGCAGCCGAAGGGCGATGACTCCCAAGCCTCGCTCATTCTCCAGCCGGTTGGATCGCGAGGCGATTCTTCGAGCCGATCTTTGATCGCGAAGCGGGCCTTTCCCCAAACGCGGGGCTGTCTTGGATGCTCCCGTTCCCCGCGGAACGTGCTGATCCCCTTTTTTGGAAGGGTTCGGTCCCAATGTCCATCGGTGAAAACTCCTGTAGCACCTGCAAGCAGGCCACGGAAGAGGAACTGCTTGCGCAGCTCGACGACGTGCTCGCCGGTTACGCGGAGGTGCCCGGGGCCCTGATTCCGGTGCTGCAAATCACCCAGGCGATGTTCGGCTACTTGCCGGAGACCGCCTTGCGGAAGATCAGCGCCAAGCTGAAGAAGCCGTACAGCGAAGTGGCGGGGGTCGTCGGCTTCTATTCGTTCTTCAACACGGTGCCCCGCGGACGCCACGTTGTCCGAGTCTGCCTGGGAACGGCCTGCTATGTCCGCGGCGGCAAGGCGGTGCTGGCGGCGCTCAAAACGGCGCTCCGCGTGGAGGTCGGCGAAACCACGGCGGACCGGATGTTCTCACTCGACGTGGGCCGCTGCTTCGGCGCCTGCGGCCTGGCGCCGGTGATCATGATCGACGACGACGTCCACCAGCGCGTGCGGCCTTCGCGGGTCGTGCAAATCCTCGATCAGTACCGCCGGGAAACGAAAGCAGTTGGGCAGGGAGACGGCAAATGAGCGGGCGACTGGCCAGTCTGGAGGAACTCGCGGCACTCCGGGAACGACTCCGCAACGAGCAGGAGGCCGCCCAGTCGGCCGGCCGGACTCCGATCCGCATCTGCATGGGCGCAAGCTGCATCGCCTCCGGCGCGGCGGCGGTCAAACGATCGCTGGAAAAGGAACTGGCGGCCGCCGGCCTGGAGAGTCGGGTGGCCTTGAAGGACGTCGGTTGTCTCGGCCCTTGTTCTGGAGGCCCGGTGGCGGTGGTCGGCAACGTCTTCTACGAGCATCTCCAGCCCGAACATTGCGCTGAAATCGTCCGCTCGCACCTCGCCAAGGGCCAGATCGTCGAACGGTTGGCCCACCGGCGTCCCGACGGGCGGATCGTCTCGCGGATGGAGGACATGGAGTTCTTCCGCCGGCAGACGAAAATCGTCCTCGGCCGCTGCGGCCGCATCGATCCACAGAACATTGACGACACGTTGGTCGAAGGCGGCTACCGGGCCATGGCCGACGTGCTAAGGGCGAACGACCCGGAAGCAGTCCTCCGGGAAATGAAGGTTTCCGGGCTTCGCGGCCGCGGCGGGGCGGGGTTTCCCACGTGGCGGAAATGGTCGTTCGCCAGAAACGCCCCGGGGGGGCAGAAATTCGTCGTCTGCAACGCCGACGAGGGCGATCCCGGCGCCTTCATGGACCGCAGCATCATCGAAGGCGACCCCCACGCGGTGATCGAAGGCATGGCGATTGCCGCGTTCACGATCGGCGCGTCGCAAGGATATGTCTACATCCGCGCCGAGTATCCGCTGGCCGTCGAGCGGCTCAAGGTCGCCCTTGCCCAGGCGCGCCAGCGCGGGCTGCTGGGCAAAAACATTCTCGGCGCCGGTTTCGATTTCGAGCTGGAGATCCGCATGGGCGCCGGGGCCTTCGTCTGCGGCGAGGAAACCGCCCTGTTGACCTCGATCGAAGGCAACCGGGGGGAACCCCGCCCGAGGCCTCCCTTCCCCGCGCTGTCGGGCCTTTGGGGAAAGCCAACCTTGCTGAACAACGTGGAGACGTACGCCAACGTGCCGTCGATCCTGCTCCGCGGCGGCCAGTGGTACGCCTCCCACGGCGCTGGCAAGAGCAAGGGGACCAAGGTCTTTGCGCTGGCCGGTACGATCAAGAACTCCGGGCTGGTCGAAGTGCCGATTGGGATGCCCCTGGGCGATCTGATCTACGATATCGGCGGCGGGACCTCGTCGGCCAAGGAGTTCAAGGCGGCGCAGATCGGCGGCCCCTCCGGCGGCTGCATCCCCAAGCAGCATCTGAACGTCCCCTTGGACTATGAATCGCTCTCCGAACTCGGCGCGATCATGGGCTCCGGCGGCCTGATCGTGATGGACGAGGATAGCTGCATGGTCGACGTGGCGCGGTTCTTCCTGGAATTCGTCCAGGAGGAATCGTGCGGCAAGTGCGTCCCCTGCCGCGTCGGCACGAAGCGGATGCTGGAGATTCTCAACCGCATCTGCGAGGGCCAGGGCCAGGAGTCGGACGTCGAACATCTCATCGACCTGGGCGAAATGATCAAGGAGACGTCGCTTTGTGGCCTTGGGCAAACCGCGCCCAACCCGGTGCTGTCCACGATTCGCCACTTCGGCCACGAGTACATCGAGCACATTCGCGACAAGCACTGCCGCGCCGGCGTCTGCCCGTCGCTCGTTTACGCGCCCTGTTCGAGCGCCTGCCCGGCCGGAGTCGACATCCCCGGCTATGTTTCGCTGGTGTCGGAGAAGCGCTATGCCGAGGGCCTCCGCCTGCACCGCGAGAAGAATCCTTTTCCCGCCATCTGCTCGCGGGTCTGCTTCCACACTTGCGAGGACAAGTGCCGCAGGTCGACGGTCGACGAGTCGGTTTCCATCCGCGGCATCAAGCGGTTCATGGTCGACCAGGAGGTGACGATCCAGCTTCCGGAAGTCCGCGACAGCCTGGAAAACGCCAGGCGGAAAATCGCCATCGTCGGGGCCGGCCCGGCGGGGCTCTCCTGCGCTTACTTCCTCGCTCGGCTCGGCTACCAGCCGCTGGTTTACGAATCGGAGCCGCGGCCTGGAGGGATGCTCGTGCAAGCGATTCCATCCTACCGGCTGCCTCGGGAAATCGTCGCCCGCGAGGTCCGCATGGTGGAGAACATGGGCGTGGAGATTCTCACGGAGGCCGCTCTTGGCCGCGATTTCACGCTCAAGTCGCTTCGCGGCAAGGGGGTCGAGGCCGTGTTCCTTGCCGTCGGGGCCCCGCTCGGCGTGGGCTTGGGCATCCCCGGCGAAAACGCCGAAGGGATTATCGACGCCCTCGGATTCCTGCGGACCTACAACCTCCGCGGCTCGGCCAAGGTCGGCAAGAACGTCGTGGTCATCGGCGGCGGCAATTCGGCAATCGACGCCGCGCGGACCGCCGTGCGGCTCGGCGCCGAGTCGGTGACGGTCGTTTACCGGCGGAGCCGCGAGGTGATGCCCGCTTACAAGGAAGAGATTGAAGAGGCGCTTCACGAGGGCGTCAAGTTGCAGCTTCTCACGGCCCCGGTCGACGTCGTGGCCGAAGGGGGGCGCGTGGCGGCGATCCGCTGCCGGCCGATGCGGCTCGGCGAGTTCGACGGCTCCGGCCGGCGGCGCCCCGAGGAGAGCGGCGACGTGTTCACCCTGCCGGCGGACCAGATTCTCGTGGCCATCGGCCAGGCGCTGTCGACGCAGGGATTCTGCGACGACATCGGGCTGGAGACCAACCGCAGCGGGTTCCTCCAGGCCGACCCCGTCACCGGCCAGACATCGCAAAAATGGATCTTCGCCGGCGGCGACGCCGTCAGCGGCCCGGCGTCGGTCGTCGAGGCCGTGGCCGCGGGCGAGCGGGCGGCCGTCGGCATCGACCGCTACCTGACCGGCGGCGAGCACGCCTTCTGGCGCGAGACCAAGGAAGTCGACACCTTCTTCGATCCCGAGAAAGACCCGATCGACGCTCCGCGCGAGCACCTGCCGCTGATCCCGGTCGAGCGCCGCTGCAACAATTTCGACGAGGTCGAACAGCCCTGGCGCGAATCCGTCGCCGTGCGGCAGGCCCAACGCTGCCTCCGCTGCGATTACGGCCGGCGGCCCGGAGGAAACGGCGACTAAGGAATGGCCAAGTTTCAATTTTCAATGGCCAATGAAGAAGGAATGGCCTCACCTGGTTCCCAAGCTCCGGCTTCACCTCGTTCCCAACCTCACCTGGTTCCCAAGCTCCGGCTTGGGAACCTACCTGAACCGAAGACCACGATTTTCATTTCACGATTTGCGGTGCCGCTTGGCGGTGTCCAAGACTGAATCGAGCGTTCCCAAGCTGGAGCTTGGGAACGAGGTAAAAGACTGAATCGAGCGTTCCCAAGCTGGAGCTTGGGAACGAGGTAAAGACTGAACCCCGAACCCTCTTCCCCGCCATGATCAACCTGACCGTCAACAACGTTCCCGTCGCGGTCCCCGATGGCACGACGATCCTGGCGGCGGCGCGCCAGGCGGGCGTGCGGATTCCGACGCTCTGCTATGTCGAGGGCTTGCAGGCGATTGGGGCCTGCCGCGTTTGCATCGTTGAGATCGAAGGCGTGCAGGCGCTGGCCGCGTCGTGTTCGATGCCCGCGGCCGAGGGCATGAAGGTGCACACGAACACGCGGCGCGTCCGCGAGGCGCGGCGAATGGTGGTCGAGCTGCTTCTGTCGGAGCACAACGGCGAGTGCCAGACCTGCGACCGGCGGGAAGACTGCGAGCTTCAGTCGCTGGCGGCCGAGCTGGGCATCCGGATGATTTCGTTCCAGGGGGAAAAGACGCGGGCCGGTCTCGACTCCTCGACGCCGGCGCTGTTGCGAGACCATGGCAAGTGCATCAAGTGCCGCCGCTGCGTGAGCGTGTGCAGCGAAATCCAGCACGTCGGCGCGCTCTGGCCGCAGAACCGCGGGTTTGAAACCGCGATCGGGCCGGCCTTCAATCGCGACCTGAACACGGTCGCCTGCGTCCAATGCGGCCAGTGCGCCGCGGTCTGCCCGGTCGGCGCGATCACCGAGCGCGACCAGATCGACGAGGTCTGGGCGGCATTGGACGATCCGGACAAGCACGTCGTCGTGCAAACGGCGCCGGCAATCCGCGCGGCGGTGGGCGAATGTTTCGGATATCCACCGGGTACGCTGGTCACGGGCAAGATGACCGCCGCGCTCCGCCGGCTGGGCTTCAACGCAGTTTTCGATACGAACTTCGCCGCCGACCTGACGATCATGGAAGAGGGGAGCGAGCTGTTGGCGCGGCTCAAGGCGGTGCTTGCCGAGGGGCGCGAAGCGGCCCTGCCCCTGATGACGAGCTGCTCGCCCGGCTGGATCAAGTATGCCGAGCATTTCTTTCCCGAAATGCTTCCCAATTTGTCAACCTGCAAGTCGCCGCAGCAAATGTTTGGCGCCGTGGCAAAGACGTACTACGCCGAAAAGCTCAACCTGCGGCCGGAACAGATCTTCGTCGTGTCCATCATGCCCTGCACGGCGAAGAAATACGAGTGCGGCCGCCCGGAAATGAACGCCAGCGGGACCCGCGACGTCGACGTGGTGCTCACCACCCGCGAGCTCGGCAAGATGATCCGCGCCGCGGGGATCGATTTCAAGAGTCTGCCGGAGGAGGAAATGGACGCGCCGCTGGGGCTGTCGAGCGGCGCGGCCGACATTTTCGCCAACACCGGCGGCGTGATGGAGGCGGCGCTGCGGACCGCCTACGAATTGGTCACCGGCCGCGTGCTTCCGATGGCGAATCTGCACATCGCGCCGGTGGCCGGGCTGGAGGGGCTGAAAGAGGCTTCGCTCACGGTCGACGGAGCGCTGGCCGGCTGGGAGTTTCTCGAAGGGGTGACGCTCAACGTGGCGGTGGCCCACGGCCTGGGCAACGCCGAGCGGCTGATGAAGCGAATCCTCGCCGGCGAGAAGGCTTACCATTTTGTCGAAGTCATGACCTGCCCGGGCGGATGCATCGGAGGGGGCGGCCAGCCGCGGTTCACGACCAATGCGGTCCGCGAGGCGCGGATCGCGGCGATCTACCGCGAAGATGAGGGAAAGCAGCTTCGCAAGTCGCACGAGAACCCGGAAATCGCCGCGCTTTACAAGGAATTCCTCGGCAAGCCGCTGGGCGAGCGATCCCACAAGCTGCTGCACACCAAATACACGCCGCGAGGCGCCGTTTGAGGCCCGTTCCATTACTTGAAGAACTTCTTTGGCAAACCACAGAAAGCCTTGTCCATCATGCTCGAAAAACTGCTCAGTCCCGACTCGATCGCCGTCATCGGCGCGTCGCGCACGCCGGGCAAAGTCGGACACGAGATCGTGGCCAATCTTGTCAACCAGGGATTCGAGGGATCGATCATTCCGATTAACCCGACGACTGACGAAATCCTTGGCCTGAAGTGTTTTCCATCGCTCAAGGAGAGCGGCGCCACGATCGACCTGAGCGTGATCGCCGTCGCGCAAGCGCGCGTCTCCGACGCGATCCGCGACTCGCTCGAAGCCGGCGCCAAGGCGATCTGCGTGATCACCGCCGGCTTCAAGGAAACCGGCCGCGAAGGCGCGGAGGCGGAGAAGCAGATCGCCCAACAGGTTCGCGACGGCGGCGCGCGGCTGCTCGGGCCGAACTGCCTCGGATTGCTCAACACGCACCGGCGAATGAACGCGTCGTTCGCCAAGGAAATGCCCCCGCCGGGCGGCATCTCCGTAATCTCGCAGTCGGGCGCGCTGTGCACCGCGATCCTCGACCTGGCGATCGCCCGCAATATGGGCCTCTCCAAGCTGATCAGCATCGGCAACAAGGCCGACCTCGACGAGCGCGACTTCGTCGAGGCCCTGGCCGACGATCCGCAGACGCGCGTTATCGTCGCCTACCTGGAGAGCATCGAGTCGGGCAAGGACTTCGTCCGGACCGCGGCGGAGACCGCCCGCACCAAGCCGGTCGTGGTCTTCAAGTCGGGCACCAGTTCCGCCGGCGCCAAGGCGGCATCGTCGCACACCGGCAGCCTGGCCGGCGCGGACATCGCCTACGGTGCGGCTTTCAAACGTTCGGGAATCCTCCGCGCGCCGACGTTCGAATCACTCTTCGACTACGCCACGGCCCTGGCAATGCAGCCGCTGCCGCGGGGCAAGCGGGTGGCGATCATCACCAACGCCGGCGGGCCGGGAATCATGGCCGCCGACGCCGTTGAGCACTCCGGCCTTGCGGTCGCCGCGCTCGACAAAACGATCGCCGGCGAGCTGGCCAAGCTGCTGCCGGCGGCGGCCAGCGTCCACAATCCGATCGACGTGCTCGGCGATGCCGACGCACGGCGCTACGGCGCGGCGGTCGCGGCGGCCCAGCAGGATCCGGGCGTCGACGCGATCGTGGTGATTCTCACGCCGCAAGCCATGACCCAGTGCGTCGACACGGCCCGTGCGATCTCCGAGAATCGCGGCAGCAAGCCGGTCCTGGTGTCTTTTATGGGCGGCAAGGTCGTGCTCCCGGGGCGGGAAGAGCTGCTCCAGTTGGGCATTCCCGAGTATCCTTCACCGGAGCGCGCCGTCGCGGCCCTCAAGGCAATGTGCGATTATGCCGAATGGAAGGAGACGCCGCCGCGGATGGTGGCCCGATTCCCCGTCAACCGCCGCAGGGCCGAACGCGTCCTGCACCGCTGCCTCCGCACCGGCCAACTCCAGGTCGGCGAGGCGGCCGCGAAGGACGTGATGCGGGCATATAACTTCATCGTGCCGGCCGGCCGGATCGCCGCGACCGCACACGATGCCGCCGAACTGGCCATCAAGATCGGGCTGCCCGTGGCAATGAAAATCCTCTCGCCCGACATCGTTCACAAGTCGGACATCGGCGGCGTCAAGCTGAACCTGGCGACGCCGGACGAAGTCCGCGACGCCTTCGACCTGATGATGCTGCGGATCGGCAGGAAGATGCCCGACGCGCGCCTCACCGGGGTCTATTTGGAGAAGATGTGCCCCCGCGGGCGCGAAGTCATCCTGGGCATGACGCGCGATCCGCAATTCGGCCCGATGCTGATGTTCGGCCTCGGCGGGATCTTCGTGGAGATCATGAAGGACGTGACGTTCCACCTGGCCCCGATCACGGCGCAGGAGGCGCTCGAAATGCTCCGCTCGACGAAATCCTACGCGCTGCTCGAAGGCGCACGGGGCCGCGGCCGCGTCGACATCGACGCAATCGCCAATTGCCTCCAGCGGCTCAGCCAGTTGGTCACTGATTTCCCCCAAATTACCGAAATGGACATCAACCCGCTGATCGTCGGTGAGGTCGGAACGGACCCCGTCGTTGCGGATGCCCGAATCACCCTTTCCGATGCGAGGAGCGAGTAACATGGCCGAGTCTACCGTCAAACATGATCCGAACTGGCAGGCGGAATATCAGGAAATGGTGATGAGTCCGGAAGATGCCGTGGCCGAGATTCATCCCGGCAAGCGCGTGTTCATCGGCACGGGCTGCGCCCAGCCGGTCCAACTGGTCAAGGCGCTGACAGCCAGGGCGAACAAGCTGCCGGATACGGAAATCGTCCACCTGCTCACGCACGGCGACGCGCCCTACGCGGACAAGACCCTGGCGGCGTCGTTCCGGATCAACAGTTTTTTCATCGCGGAGAATGTCCGCGACATCATCCAGGAGGGGCTCGGCGACTACACGCCGCTGTTCCTGTCGGACATTCCGCGGCTGTTTTCCACGGGGCAACTGCCGCTTGACGTGGCCCTGATCCAGGTTACCCCGCCCGACGAGCGCGGGATGTGCAGCCTGGGCGTTTCGGTCGACATCGTCAAGAGCGCGGCGGAGAACGCCGGCCTGGTGATCGCCCAGGTCAACCCGCGGATGCCCCGCACGATGGGCGACTCCTGCCTCCACGTGCACGACCTGGACATCCTCGTGCCGGTCGACGAGCCGATCCTTGAGTTCCAGGCGCCGGAGCCCGACGAAGTCACGCGGCAGATCGGCGAGAATATCGCCGCCCTGATCGACGACGGCTCGACGGTTGAATTCGGCATTGGGCGAATACCCCAGGCCGTCGTGGAGTTCCTCAAGAATAAGCGCGACCTGGGCATCCACACCGAAATGTTCAGCGACACGATGGTAGACCTCGTCGAGTCGGGGGCTGTCACCGGGCGCCGCAAGGCCGTGGACCGCGGCAGGGTCACCGCCAGCTTCTGCATGGGGACCCGGCGGCTCTACGACTATATCGACGGCAACGAGACGTTTGCGTTCTTCCCGACCGAGTACGTCAACGACCCGTTCGTGATCAGCAAGCATCCGAAGATGGTGGCGATCAACGTCGCCCTCGAGGTCGACTTGACCGGCCAGGTCTGCTCCGACTCGCTGGGAACGCGCTTCTATTCCGGGATCGGCGGCCAGGTGGATTTCAATCGCGGGGCGTCGCGCTCGCAGAACGGCCGGGCGATCATCGCGCTGCCGTCAACGACCCACGACGGCAAGTCCCGCATCTCGGCGCAGCTCAGCCCCGGCGCGGGCGTGGTCACCACCCGCGGCGACGTGCACTACGTTGTCACGGAATACGGGGTCGCCTACCTGCACGGCAAGAGCGTCCAGGAGCGCGCCGTCGCGCTGATCGCGATCGCCCACCCCGACCACCGGGAACACCTCCTCCGCGAGGCGATCGCCGCCAAGTACGTCCGCCCGGAAATGCAGGAAGTCGGCGGCAAGATCAGCGTTGGGCCGCCCGAACTGAAAACCAGCCTGCTGCTCAGCGACGGCACGCAGATCAACTTCCGCCCGGTGCATCCGACGGACATGCCGGGCATGAAGGATTTGCTCTATGCGCTGTCGCAGGAGACGATCTACTACCGCTTCATGGCGCCGATGAAGCAGTTCTCGCAGGAGAAGATCCAGAACTTTGTGTACATCGACCACCGCAGCGAGGTGGCGATCGTCGGCACGCTGCCCGAGGCGCACGGCGAACAGATCATCGCCGTCGGCCGATACTTCCTCAACCCCAAGACCAACCGCGCAGAAGTGGCCTTTGTCGTCCGCGACGTGTGGCAGAACCGGGGCATCGGCACCTTTCTGTTAAAATACCTCAGCGGAATCGCCAAGCGCCACGGCATCAGCGGCTTCACCGCCGAGGTCCTCCGCGAGAACAAGGCGATGCAGGCGGTCTTCAACCGCGCCAGTTGCGAGGTCTCCAGCAAGCTCCGCCAGAACGTGTATAGCTACACGCTCAATTTTTCGTGACGGCTGGGAGTGCGTCACGGTCAGAGGCTACAGGTGCCAGGTGACAGCCGCATCGCCTCGGGCCGTTAGCCGCGCGGGCTTGCCCCGCGCTTGGCGGCAGGGCGGAGGTTCCCAAGCTGGAACTTGGGAACCAGGAAGGCGGCTAACGGATGTGTAGGCAAGGGAATGCTCACGCAAAGGCGCAAGTGGTTTATGGATGGCCCCTATTGCTCTCCGGGTGGAGAGTTCCCGCCCGTTTCGAGCACGTTGATCGGGCCGGACTGGGGCGGCCAAGGGCGATAAAGCCGCTCCGCGACGCGGTAGACCTCGCGATGTGCCCGCGGAGTGAACGCCGTACCCCCTGCTCGCCGGCTCAGAAGAACTTCGTCAACCCCGGCACGGCCAGCGGGCGGGGCTCGATGGTCGCGTTCCAATCGACCGTCTCCGGGGCGAGGCGGTCCTGGGAATTCATCGCCTGGTCCCAACCGATTTCCTGGCCCGTATAGGCGGCCATCCGCCCCATCAACGCCATCAGTGTGGTCTTGGCCATGCGGGCGCCGTCGTTGATCGGCTTGCCCTTGCGGATCGAGGCGAACAACTCGTCATGCTCCGTCTGGTACATGTTGTTGCCCGGCCCGTCGTAACGCCAGGAGTTCTCTCCTTCGATCACCGGAGTGCGGGCGCGGCCGATCGTGCAGACGCCGGTGCTGCCGACGATGTGGTCGGCGTTCTCCGTATAGCAGCCGGCCTGCGAGCGGCAGCCGAGAAAGCCGTAGATTCCGCTGGCGTATTCGTAGGCAACGAAGCAGTTGTCGAATGTGTTGCCGCCATTGGGAAAAACCTGGCTGCCGGTTGCCACAGCTTTGACAGGCATCTCCTCGCCGAGCCACCAGGACATTTTGTCGACGCTGTGGCCGCC
>JAMOAF010000759.1 GCA_023621895.1 Planctomycetota bacterium | reverse complement strand
CGACGATGTCAAACCGTTCCTGCGCTCCTATTTCAACGCACTCGGCACGCTGCTCAACAAGGAGAATCTCTCACTGTGGGAGCATTTTCAACGCGGCGGAGCCTGGAACAAGACTCATGAGACCGGCTGGTTCCTTTGCCAGTCGGCGATGATGTTCGCCATGGAACGCGGCGACGACCTCTGGCTTGCGCCGATGATTACCGATCGGTGGATGGAGGACGGCAAGATCATCGAGGTCCGGAATCAGCCGACGCGATTCGGTCCGGTTGGCTACAAGATCGTTTCGCACGTCCGGGATGGATATATCGAGGCGTCGATTGAATCGCCGACGCGGACTCCGCCCAAACACGTTGTGATCCGCATCCGCCATCCGGAAGGCAGGCCGATGAAGTCGGTGACCGTCGACGGAAAACCTTACACGGGCTTCGATTCCGTTGCAGAAACCGTCGTCTTGCCCGCCACGGCGGCAACGCGGCAGATAAGGCTTACATACTAAATGAGCTTGCGTGATTCCGGGAGGAATTCATGAGAGCGTGATGGCCGCGTGGGCTTGCCCCGCGCGGCGCGCCTGCGCTGCGGCACAACCCGTATGTAACGAAGCGCGGGGCAAGCCCACGCGGCTATCTGAATAACAAACGTGGCTCCCGCCTCGCCGTTTCGCCCGGGCCAAGGGGGCTCACGGCCCTCCCTTTCCACCCACTGTCGATGCTGGAACCGTTTCGCTAACCGCGGGGCCGGCTTCGGCGGCAAACCGCTGATACACGCGGCGCGCTTCGTCGAACTGAGCGAAGACGTGCGATTTTTCCTTGTCCGAACGCCAGCCGGGCCAGTCCGCGGCCATTTTCTCTAATTGATCGATCCAGCGGATCGAGTACTCGGCTGCCGTCCGATTGCGCACCGGCCGCCCGCCCACGGTCAGCCAGACCGGATTGGTGAATCCCAGGGGATAAGCAGCGTCGAGCGGACGGCGGTCTTCCGGCTTCCCTTCCACCCGGAGATGAATCCAGCCGCTGTCGCGCACCAGGACGGATCGCTTGAAGTCGAGCTGGGTTCGCTTACCCGCCGGCTCGATCGTCTCGATCACATTGCCATTGAAGACCAGCAGGGCCTTGGCAAAAGGAACGATCGACCGCACGTGGGCCTCGACTTCAACCGTTTCCCCCGCGGCGGACAGTGAGATTTCGTCGCCGGGGCGGCGGCCGTTGACGGTCATCTCGACCAGCGGGCCCGTGGTGACAAATACGCGTCCCTTGCGAATCCCTTCAAACCAGGCACTCGCGTCGAGTCCTCGCGCGCCGGTGTAAACGTAGGTCCTGGCCGAGCCCACCAGCTTGCTCCGATGCAGGTTGCTGATCGAGTCTTCGCCGCCGATGGCCGTCACGCGCAGTCCATTGTTGAGTGTGGCGTACCAGGGGAAGAACCCGCCGCGGCTGGCTGTCGACCATTCGACAGCGTCCGTAGTGCCCAGCGCGGCGTCGACCATGTAGCCTTTGGCGACTCCCAGGCCGCCCTGAAGTGGATCGCCCTCGCCGCCGAAGGCGTGGACGTAGGCCACCGTGGCCCCTTGTGCCTTGGCCTTGCGGAACATGTCGGTATTGCTCGGATAGAGGCTCTCGATCGCGGTACCTTCGTAGCCCGTGGTAAAAGGCGAGAGAAGATGATCTTTCATGCAGAACATGGAAGTGTGCCCATAGAAGGGCGGGCGATATTCCTGCCCCACCACGACCGGCAGATTTCGCTTCGACAGCGGATGCGGACCGCCGCCCGGCACGAAGAACTGCTGGTCCAGGACTCGGTTGTCCTTGTTGGCCGGCTGGATGGTAACCATGTCCTGGCCTTCGGCCTCGGACATCAGCATCATGTTCTCAATCGTGTTGTGCAGGTTGCCGCCATAGTTCATGTGGACGTGGGTGGAACCGCCGTACCAGCCCTTGACGGCCATGTTCACAACCCGCTCGAGCGACATGGTCAACCGGCTCACTTCTCCGGCCCGGATTTCGATCTCCGCCTTCTCCGGCAGGTACTCAAAACCCTTCACCGCCTCGATTGCCGCCTTGCCGACGGGCAGCTCCAGGCGAAACTCGCCGCGGTGATGGAAGAGCCGATCGCCGACGCCATTGATCCGGGCGTAGGCGTCCTCGGGGGCGTAGAACTTGCCATCGGCGGCCACGAGATGGATCCGCGAGGGAACGGGCTGCTTCGTGTCGCGGTCCAACGTCCGCACGGTCAGCACGCCCGTCGGCCGCTTCCACCGACGCTGGGTAATCGCCAATTTGCGGCACTGGCCGCCGTAGGTCTCCAGCAAAGCTAATTGCGGCAGCCCCTCGGCATTGGAGATATACGCGATCCACTCGCCGTCCGGCGACCAGCGCGGGTGAAAAGCATCGTGGGAGAAAAATGTCAGCTTGTACGGCTCGCCGCCTGTGGTCGGTTGCACGTAGAGATTGCAGAACTGATCGGCCGCGCCCCGCGTCGACGAATAGACGAACCGCTTGCCGTCGGTCGACACGTCCGGCCGCGTCCGGTAGAGCGTCTGTTCGGCCAGAATGGTCGTGGCGCGCTCGATCCCTTGGCGCTCGGCCGGCACGCGCAGCACGTTGCCGGAGCCCAACGGCACTCCCCGGTTTGAAAGCAAGAGCAGCTCTTTGCCGCCGGGCAGCCAGGCGGGTGAAAGGTGCATGTCCCACTTGCCGAAGTACAGGCGTTCTCTGGCGTAGCTGTGATCGCTGGTCACGGCGACCTCTTCGCCCGCCCAGGACCCGTCGCGAATCGGCTGAACGTAGACGTTGAAGTAGCCGGTCGGTTTCGTCGAAACGTACGCCAACCACTCCCCGTTCGGAGAAAACACGGGGTCCGCGTAGAGGAAGGCATCGTCGGTCAGCCGGCGGCTCTTCCCCGCCGCCACGTCGAGAATCTCCAACTGGATCGTGCGCCCGTTGTCGTCGGCCGTATGCACGATCCACTTTCCGTCGGGCGACCAGTCGGGCGACGAGTGATACGTCTTGCCGCAGGTCAACTCGGTGGCCTGGCCCGTCGCAACGTCCACGCTCCAAATCGAACCGCTCATGGCCACGGCGATCGACTTGCCGTCCGGCGCCCAGTCGGGCGCCCACGGCGTGGAACTCGGGGCGGGCGGCAGGTAGTAGTTGTGCATGTAGTTGCCGCCATGCCTGACGGCCGGATAACCGCCGACCCCCTGGGCGAATGCGGAGCCGGCGAAGAGAAGCGTCGCGAGTGCAAACGTGATCGTCAGGAATGCCGTTGGCTGACGGATCGCAGCGCGACCGAACGTGACCGTGGTGCGGCAACCGGCAAGGGTTTTAAAAAGATGCTGCGTGGAAAACACAGAACCGTTCTCCGCTGACTGCTTGAGTTTCTGGCACGGAAACGCGCATTTGTCCCTCGCCGAAGTTCCGCCGCGCCCTGACGCAACGGCCAGGTCCGCCGGATCGATCTACTACAGGGTCTCCGCAATCCGCTTCGTCACCTGCTCGACCTGGGCGGCGACTCCTTGGGCGTTGAAATGCACGCCGTCCGCGGACCAGTATTCTGGATGGTCCTTCACCAGGCCGTACAGATCGTCCACGGAAATGCCCTCGCCGGCGACGATTTCTTCGGCGATCTTGTTCCTGGCCCGCACCCGGTTGGTGTTCTCGGCGATCACGTCGAGCTTGCCCGCCTGCCGGACCGGCGTGATCGTGGCCCAGATCAGCCTGGCTTGCGGGGCGTGTTTGCGGATCGTCGCCAGCAACTCGGGAAATGCCTTCTGGTACTCCTCCTCGCTGTAGCCCCAGCCGTGCAAGCCGTTGTTGAAGTGCACCACGTCAAACCGGCATTGACCGAGCACCAGCGCCACCTCGGCCAGCAGCGCCGGGTCGCCAACGGACTTCGACGTCGTCAGCCGGGCCACGGACGCCTTGCCCTTCAGCGCGTCCGCGACTTTGGCGCCGTAACCGCCGGTGATGGAATCGCCGACAAGCAGCACACGGGGCAACGTGGTCTCGTTGGCATCGGGAATCCAGATGTTGCACCACTCGATGGCCTCGCGCGCGATCTGGGGCTCCGCGGCCCGTGTTCCCGCGGTGGCCGCCACAATCACCATGCCTGCAAGCGTCAGCGAAAAGAGGTTTCTCATAGGTCTGAACTTTCTCGATTTCTTGATCGGTTGTGATCCCAAAAGGAGAACGGGGTTCGTTGTAGACTGTGCGAGGGTATACCGTCAATAACGCACGCAAAGGACAAGGAGGCGCCCGTTCATGTTTCCGAGCATACCGTCTCCCGGCTCGATTCTGCAATGCCTGCTGCCTGCGCTTACCGAACCGTCGTTTCGGACCCCGCGTTAAGATTCTGCTCGGCAATCTGAACCCGCGAGTAATCTACGCCGGCATGATACCTGCCGATGCCGCTAAGTGATTGATCGAAGGGCAGTTTTCCGCTGGTCTCTTCCCCACGATCAACAGGATCACTACCGGGCAGTACTTCGCGCGCCGGCACGCTCGTCCTCCCCGCCGCCGCGCGGTGCCGGCTCCCTCCCAACCGAAGGCGTATGTCCCGACGTGCCACAACCGGATCGTCGTGTCGGCAACAATCGCAAAACCGCACTCCCGCGCCCGACAGGCAGAAGGCGTAGTATGCATCCCAGTAGCGCGCGATCCCCCCCCGGCGGGTCTCGCGTTTCATACTGAGAAACAATCCTCGTCCGAATGGGGTCGTGGTGCCAACCCGGGACCGGCGTTTTCGCCCAATGGTTCGTGGGCAACGGGTTGGCCTGTTCCGGCCGCCGGCAGAAACTCTCGATCACCTCTTCGCGCGCCCGTTTCAGGCATACGAATCGAATTCCCGGTTCCCTGGCAATCGCGTCCTCCAGGTAGGTCAAATAGTACGACGCCGAATCACCGGCGAGGTGGACGTTTCAGTTGCCGTGCCAGAAGCCGGCGCGCGTGCCTCCGCTCGCCAGGTGCCGCAGTCCGATGTTCTCGCTTTTGACCGCGTGATTGAGAATGGCCGTCAGATCCAGCATGCCATACCAGCGATCGTCGGCCGTGTAGTTCTCGAAGATGAAATCGTCGATGAAGAACAAGCATTCGGCATCGAGTGCCGGAATCAGCGATAACCAGGCGTCTGCGATCACACGAAAAATAATCGTAACCTAGTCCGTTAAAATATTGACATCCGCATGCTTCCGCTGGTAGACTATCGGTCATCCTGAGCCTGTCCGTGCTGTTGCGATTCCTCCGATCGCTCTTCTCCCGGGAGCCAGCCACTCAGTGAACACCTTTCGCCACACCTACCGCGAAGACTACCTCTGGAACCCCGGCCAGGGGAGCGCCTCGGGCGGAGGTTCCGGCGGGGGTTCGGCTGGCGGCTCGGCCGGCGGCAGCGGCGGCCCCTGGGAG
>JAMOAF010000611.1 GCA_023621895.1 Planctomycetota bacterium | reverse complement strand
CAATTCTCGGGAGATGCCGCCAGCGGCGGATCGTCTCGGCCCGGGGAGGGTGTAAAGGGCAGAGGGGTATGGTATCCGGCGGAATTTGTGGAGCGTCAACACCACTGGGCAGAAAACAGGTGGCAGTCGGGTCCATTCACCCCGAAAAACGGGGGGCAGCTATTGATTTTTGCCCATGACCTGATAAAAGTAGGACCTTGGTAGGGGGGCAATTACATTTTCAGCCTACTGTTTTGAAAGGGTGATTGTCATGGCGTCAGAGCTCACGCCCCGAGAACGAGAGGTCGTGCGTCTAGCCAGTCTCGGCTGCACCGTGCACGAGGCCGCGAAGATTCTGAAGCTTGCACCGAGCACCGTCGACAACCACAAGGCCCGTGCGATGGCCAAGCTGGGCACGGACAAGGCCGCCCTGCTCACGCGGTTGGCTATCAAGCTGAAGATCACCAACGTGAACGATGTGCTGACGGATGCCGAAAAGCGGAAGAGCGGCAGGAAGAACGACGGCTGGAACTGATGTAAAGTCCGCAGGACGAGACGCAGGCCGGAGGGGTATGCCGTCGTCCACGGGGACTGCGCGGGTTTTCGCGGCGAGAAATCGTTCTTGGAGATGGCACGCCCGTATGCCGCGAAAATGGGACGATTTCCCTCGGGCCCGATCCGGAACCAATCGCCTACCGGCTCCTTCCCAGCTCGAGAATGCAGCATGTCCGCCGAAGAGTGGTCGAGGAAGGTGACGCGGTATGTCGTCAACGAGCGGGAATACTCCTCGCTCGGCGAGATGCCGCCGGAGGTCCGCAGACTGTTCGACGACCAGAACCGCGACGGTCGGCCCGACTGTCTCGAAACGCCACTGTCGCGTTCCCTGAGCTACTCGACCTCGGAGAGCATCGAGCTGCGCACGGTCAACGGCGTCACCACGTATCGCGTCGGCGAGGTGCAATACGCGAGCCTCGACGAGATGCCGCCGGAGCATCGGAGGCTTTTCGAGGACCGCGATCGGGACGGACTGCCCGACGGATTTCCCAACCTTGGCCGGATCGCCTCTGAACTGGCGGCCGACGGGCCGCCGGCTCCGCCAGACCGCCGGCCTCGGACAGCCGCCCCGGCGAGGGAGAACTCGTCCCTGCGGCCCGGGTTGGCGCCGACGGGAGAGCCCCATCTCCACCCGAACGACGCTCCTGGCAGACTCCATGCCGACACGGTCTTCCTGGCGATCTTCGGCGTGCTGGTCGTCCTCGTGCTCGCCTTGGCGGTGCTGCTGCTCAGGCTGTTTCGCTGACGAATGTAAGCGGCTTGCGCCGGCCCCTCCTGCGGGCTGAATTGACACGCCCTGCTCGCAGCGGCTATCGTTGTCGGGACCATGATCGACTACGAAATCTCCCGCCGACTCTGCGTGCTGCGGTTCAACCGGCCGCCCCTGAACACGATCGACCAGGCCCTGCTCGGGGCCCTTCGCGAGGCGATTGCCCGTGCGGAAAACGACTCCGCGGCCGATGCCCTTGTCTTGATCGGAAGCGCCGAGCATTTCAGCGCCGGGGCCGACATCCACATCTTCGAAACGATCCACTCGGAGGCCGAAGCCAGGGCACTCTCCCAGGAGTTTCAACAGGCTTTCGGGCGGATCGAGGAGTGTTCGAAGCCGGTCGTCGCCGGGCTGGCCGGCCGGGTGATGGGCGGAGCGCTGGAACTGGCCCTGGCCTGCCACCTGCGGGTGGCCGCGCGCGACGCCCAGCTCAGCCTCCCCGAAGTCCGCCTCGGCATCCTCCCCGGGGCTGGAGGCACCCAGCGGCTGCCGAGGATCATCGGACCGGCGAAAGCCCTTGAAGCGATGCTTACCGGACGGCCGATCGGCGCGGCGGAGGCCCAGCGGCTCGGTTTGGTCGACGCGGTTTGCCCGGGCGAGGAGTTGATCGACGGCGCGCGGCGACTTCTCCAATCAGGCCAACCCGCGCGGCGCTCGCGCGACCGGACCGAGCGGCTCGGTGCTGGGGACCTCGAGAGCGCGATCGCCCAAGCCGAAGCGACGGTTCGCACTTTGCCGCCCGAGCTGCTCGCTCCCCGGCGAATCATCGCCTGCCTCTCCGCGGGCGCGCGCGGTTCGTTCAACGCGGGCCTCAGCGCCGAACGGGAGGCGTTTGCCGAGTGTGTTTTGTCGCCCGCCGCGCAAAACCGGTTCTACGCATTCTTCGCCACGCGCCAGACCGGCAAGCTGCCCGAACTGGCGGGAGTCGAGACGCGGGAAATCGACCAGGCCGCGGTGGTCGGCATGGGGTCGATGGGCACGGGCATCGCCCAGGCGCTGGCCGCCGCCGGCGTCTCGGTCACCGTGTTCGATCAGGACCCGGCCGCCACGGAGAGGGGGCTGGGGCGGATTCGCCAGTCGCTCGAGCGGCGCGTCGCCGATGGAAAAATGGCGGCCGCCCAGGCCGAGGCGGCGCTGGCCCGGATCGCGCCGGCGGGCGAGTTCGCGGCGCTCGGAGCCGCCGACCTGGTGATCGAATCGGTGTTTGAGCTGCTGGAGGTCAAGCGGGCGGTGCTGCGGCAGATCGAAGCGGTCTGCGGCGACGAGACGATCCTGGCGACCAACACCTCGACGCTCTCGCTCGACGCCCTGGCCGAGGGTCTGCGGATCGGCGAGCGGCTGATCGGGATGCACTTCTTCAATCCGGCCCATTCGATGCCGCTCGTGGAGGTCGTGCGGCGCAAGGGCACGTCCCAGCGCGTTGCCGCCACCACCCTGCGGTTCGCCAAACGGCTGGGGAAGACGCCGATCGTGGTCAATAACCGCGAGGGTTTTCTGGTCAACCGCGTATTCGTGCCGTACCTGGCCGAGGCGTTCTCCTTGCTGGAAGAGGGGGCGTCGCCACGCCAGATCGATTCGGCGATGGTCCAGTTCGGATTTCCGATGGGGCCGCTGACGCTCAGCGACATGACGGGCATCGACATCGTCGTCCATGCCCATCGCGAGTTGCAGAAGGCTTTTCCCTATCACGGCCCGCTTTCCCAGGTGGCCCACCGACTCGTCGCGCTGGGGCGCACCGGCCAGAAGGGCGGGGCGGGCGTCTATCGGTACGAGCCCGGCAGCCGAACCGCGCTCGACGACGGCGTCTTGGGGGCGGCCGTGGCGGACGTCCAGCGATCGAAGACGGGAGCCGGACCGAACGGCTTCAAGCCGCCGCTCTCGGCCGGCGAGCTTACGCGCCGGCTTGTCGGCCGGATGATTGCCGAGGCGTTTCGAGTGCTCGAAGAAAACGTTGCGCGGTCCGAGGCGGACCTGGACGCCGCCATGATTTTGGGCACGGGGTTTCCCGATTATCGCGGCGGGATCGTGCGTTACGCCAGGAGCCGCGGTCTTGACACTGTCTGCGCGGAACTCGAAAATCTGACGGAAACTTGTTCCGAAAGATTTGCGCCCAGCAGGTACCTGCGGACCCTGGCACGGACTTGACCATCGGATGCTCTCCGCGGTCTCCGGCCCGCTTCCGGTTCGGTTTTTTTCCGCGGGCACTGTTGGCCGCGCTTTTTGAGTCTTAATCCCAAGGAGCCTGACATGGCGGACGCCCCCCGCAGAGACTTCGAATCGACCAAGAAGATGAAATCCGTGATGGGCGACTATTTCACGGAGCTCTGCCAGGGTCCCGAGCGGGGCAAGAAGACCGCCTGGTGCACGAGCGTCGGCCCTGCCGAGTTGCTTTACGCGATGGGGTTCAATGTCTTTTTTCCGGAGAACCACGGGGCGATGCTCGGCGCCAGCCGGATGGCCACCGACCTGATCCCGGCGGCCAACGCGCTCGGCTACTCGCCGGACATCTGCTCCTACCTGACGAGCGACATCGGCTCCTATCTGAAGAACGAGAGCCCGATCCAGAAGATGAACCTCCCCGGCCCGCCCAAGGCCGACGTGCTCGTGTTCAACACGAACCAGTGCCGCGACGTGAAGGATTGGTTCCAGTTCTACGCCCGCGAGTGGAACGTGCCCTGCATCGGCATCCACACGCCCCGGTCGATCGGCCAGGTCGACGATCAGCTTGCGGAATACATCGGCGCCCAGATCGAGTCGCTCATCGAGCCGTTGGAGAAAGTGTCGGGCGAGAAGTTCGATCCGGATCGGCTCCGCCAGGTCGTCGCCCTGTCGAGGCAATGCACCGAGTTGTGGAAGCAGGTGCTCCTCTCGGCCGCCAACCGGCCGGCGCCGCTGACGTTTTTCGACGGCACGATCCAGATGGGCCCGGCCGTTGTCCTCCGCGGCACCCAGGACGCCGTGGACTACTACCGGGTCCTCGCCGGCGAGCTGAACCAGAGAGTAGCCGAGGGCATCGGGGCCGTCGAGGGCGAACGGTTCCGCATTTACTGGGAGGGGATGCCCATCTGGGGCAAGCTCAGCTCGCTGTCCAAGCAGTTTATCGAGCTCAAGACGGCCGTCGTGGCGTCGACTTACTGCAATAGTTGGATCTTCGACGCCCTCGACCCGGCCGATCCGTTCCGGAGCATGGCTCGGGCCTACAGCAGCATCTTCATCTGCCGCAGCGAGGAGTACAAGGAGCAGTACATCAAGCAGATGGTCGAAGATTACCACGTGGACGGCATTCTTTACCACGACGCCAAGACCTGCCCGAACAACTCGAACTGCCGCTACGAGATGCCCCAGCGGCTGCATCGGCGATTGGGCAAACCCTACCTGGTGATCAACGGCGACCTGAACGATCTGCGGCTCTATTCGGAAGAGCAGGCGCGCACGAATATCGAGGCGTTTGCCGAGCAGCTCGCGGAGATCTGACGGGCCGGGCAATCGCTCCTGCCCGGCACGGCACTCAAACAATGCCGGCGGGAGAGGGTTGCATCCCCTCCAAGGCAGGTTATAGACTTATCCTACCGTGAACTATTTCTGCGGAATTGACATTGGGGCCTCAGCGGCCAAACTGGTGCTGATCGACGGCCAGGGCCGGGCGGCCGCCCGGGCCGTGCGGCGGTCGGGCGTCGACTACGCGCGGACCGCCGAGGCGTGCTTGCAGGAAGGGCTCGAAAAGGCCGGCTTGGCGCGCGCGCAGGTCGCCGCCGCCTGCTCCACCGGCTACGGGCGCGACAACGTCCCCTGGGTCGACGGCAAGATGACCGAGATTGCCTGCCACGGCCGCGGCGCATTTTTCCACCTCCACCGCGCGATGACGATCATCGACATCGGCGCGCAGGACAGCAAGGTAATCCACCTGGATCAGGAAGGCCGCCGGGTTGGTTTCAAGATGAACCGCAAGTGCGCTGCCGGCACGGGCGCCTTTCTGGAAGAAATCGCCTACCGCCTCGATCTTCCCCTCTCGGAGTTGAACGGCCTGGCGGAGGCCTCGACGCGCGAAGTCTCGCTGGGAAGCTTCTGCACCGTCTTCGCCGCCACGGAGGTTTT
>JAMOAF010000068.1 GCA_023621895.1 Planctomycetota bacterium | reverse complement strand
TGAACACGGCGACCCGTTCCATGATATCGGCAAACTGGCTCGTCCCCGACTCAAAAATGCCGGTCATCCTGTCGGTGTCGACGATCGGCAGCGGAATCCACCAGCCGACGCGATAGATGGCCAGCAAGATGAGTGTCAGAAAGATTTTTTGGCGCAGTTCCGGGACTGCGAAAACGACACGAATCTTCTGCCACATCGTTCGCTCCGTCCTTTATGATCCCGGCGGTCGCCCGCGTTGTCGCTCGATTGTCGAGAGGCGGTTCCTGCCGGCGTCAGACTGCCGCCGGCGGCCTGGGGGCCCCCCGCGGCGTCGTGGAATCCCGCCGGATTGTCCCCTCGCTCCAATCTCCTCGGCTCGCAGGGATAGCTCTATTTGACCTTCTGTTGATTCTTGACCACCGGCTTCTTGCCGGGAAGAACGACGACCTCGCCGCCGGCCTTCTCGATTTTTTCCCGGGCGGACTGGCTGAACCGATGGGCGCTGATCTTCAGCTTCTTGGTGAGTTGGCCATCGCCGAGAACCTTCAGCACGTCGAAGCGGCCTTTGGCCAGGTTCTTGGCTTTCAGCGACTGGGGATCGACCTGATCGCCGTCGGCGAAGTGGGTCTCCAGGTCGCCGAGGTTGACGATCGCGACGGCCAGGCCCCACTGGTTGTTGAAGCCGCGCTTGGGGACGCGGCGGACCAAGGGCATCTGGCCGCCCTCGAAGGTCGGGTGCATGGAGAACCCGGCGCGCTGCCCCTGGCCTTTGTGGCCCCGCCCGCTCGTCTTGCCGAGCCCCGATCCCGGGCCGCGGCCGACGCGCTTGCGTTTCTTGAATTTGTGAATGCCACGATGTACGTCGTTCAGATTCATGACAGGGAAACTCCTCGCAGCCGCTCCACGTCGCTCTGGGTCCGCAACTGCCGCAGCGCGTCGATCGTCGCTTTCACCAGGTTGATCTGGTTGCTTGTTCCGAAACTCTTGGTGAGGATGTCGCGGATGCCGCACGCTTCGCAGACGGCGCGGACCGCCGCGCCGGCGATGATTCCGGTTCCGGGCCCGGCGGGGACGAGGACGACGCGGGCGGCCCCGAACCTCCCCTTGACCTCGTGGGGAATCGTCGTCCCGGCAAGCGATACCGCGACCATGCTGCGGCTGCCGTCCTTAACGGCTTTTTCAACGGACGGCGGCACCTCGTTGGCCTTCCCGTAGCCCCACCCGACCTTGCCTTTGCCGTCTCCGACGACCACCAGGGCGTTGAAGCTGAAGCGCCGGCCGCCCTTGACCACGGCGGCGCATCGCCGGATCTTCACGACCTTGTCGATCAATTCCCCTCGCGTTGATTCGGTGGTAGCCATGTCTTATTCGACCGCTTTCGTCAGACCTCGATTGGTTGATTATTTCTGCTTTTTGCCTTTTTTGGGCTCTTCCTTCGGCGGCGGCTCCGCTTCGGCGCGCTTCGCGCCCAGGTCGAGCCCGGCGTCGCGAGCGGCGTCGGCTAGCGCGGCGACTCGCCCGTGGTAACGGTACTCGCGGCGGTCGAAAGCGATCTGGTTGATGCCGGCGGCCAGCGCTCGTTGGGCAATCGCCTTGCCAACGGCCTGGGCCGCCTGGCAATTCCCGCCGTAGCCCACGGCGGCTCTGACTTCCTTGTCGGCCGTGCTGGCCGAAGCGAGCGTTTTTCCGTTCTCGTCGTCGATGATTTGCACGTAGATGTGCTTCAAACTCCGGAAGACGCTCATCCGCGGGCGGACGGAATCGCGTTTCACGCGGTTTCTCACCCGCTGGCGCCGCCGCCTACGCTGCAATTGGTTGATTTTTTCGTGTTTCACTGGTATGCCTCGCTGGGCAAAGGAACTGTTCCCGACTCTCACCGACCGGCCCGCCGCGCGGCTTATTTCGCCATCACCTTGCCCTGCTTGCGGCGAACGACTTCGCCGTCGTAGCGAATGCCCTTCCCCTTGTAGGGCTCCGCCTTGCGCATCGCCCGGACCTCGGCGGCGAACTGCGTCACCTGCTGTTTGTCGATCCCCTTGACGAGGACGTGCTGCTGGTCGGGGCAGGTAACGGTCAGGCCGGGTGGAATTTCTTTTTTCAGTTCGTTGGCCAAACCGACGCGGAGCTGGAGTTCGCGCCCCTGGATCGCCGCGATGTAGCCGACGCCCTGGAGTTCCAGCTTTCTCTCGTACCCCTGCGTCACGCCAACGATCATATTCCGAATCAAGCTGCGGGTCAGCCCATGATAGGCCCGCGTCTGCCGCTGCTGGTCGACCGCGCTGACGACGATCAGCTTGTTTTGCTCGTCGTGCGTCACCGTAATTCCGCTTGGGGGCCTGTATTCCAGCTTGCCGAGCGCACCTTCGATCATGACCGCGCCGCCGGCGACGCTGACTTTCACGCCGCCGGGCACCGCCACCGGTTTCTTACCAAGTCGAGACATGCCTGT
This sequence comes from Planctomycetota bacterium, assembly GCA_023621895.1. GTDB lineage: Bacteria > Planctomycetota > Planctomycetia > Pirellulales > Thermoguttaceae > JAAYCB01. The sequence continues at coordinate 2,970 of JAMOAF010000068.1, read as the reverse complement.
TCACCTTGAATCTGCACTGTCTTGGCGACAATGTGTTATCTCTCCAACCGCCGGCGGCCCGTTTACCAGACCTCGCAGAGGACTTCGCCGCCGAGTTTCCGCTGCCGCGCCTCGCGGTCGCTGACCACGCCGCGGCTCGTACTGAGGATTTGAATTCCCAGCCCGTTGAGCACGGGCTTGAGCTTTGCGGCGCGGCTGTAGACTCTTCTACCGGGCGTGCTCACGCGCTTGGCATGTTGGATCACCCGCTCGCCATTCGGCCCGTACTTCAGGTACAGCCTGAGCATCTGCACCGGCTCGGCCTGAACCTCTTCCCAGTCCCAGATGTAGCCTTCGCGTTTCAACACCTCGGCAAGCCCGCGTTTGACCTTCGAAAGCGGCATCTCCACGTGAGGCCGCTCGACTCGCACCGCGTTGCGAATCCGGGTCAACATGTCGGCAATCGGGTCAGTCATCATGGTGTTTGCAGTCCCTCTACCAACTCGCCTTCTTAACGCCAGGAATCAGCCCTTGGTCCGCCAATTGGCGGAAACAAATCCGGCAAATTCCGAACTTCCGGTACACGGCCCGCGGCCGCCCGCACAGGCGGCAGCGGGATTCGCGCCGCGTTGAATACTTTGGCGTGCGCAAAGCTTTTGCGATCTTGGACTTACTTGCCATCCGCTCGAGTCCTTTTCCTCGGTTTGCACCAGTTCCACGCGCCGCTTCTTTTACCCGGCGCGCCGCTCAGCCCAACCACCTCTTCCAGCTACCCCTGCGGGGAATCGTCCTTGCGAAACGGCATCCCGAAGGACCGCAACAACAGCCGCGCCTCATCGTTGCTGTCCGTGGTCGTGACCAGCGTGATGTTCATCCCCTGGGTACGCGTGTACTTGTCGGGATTCAATTCCGGGAACACCAACTGCTCGGTCAGGCCGAGGCTGTAATTCCCGCACCCGTCGAACGCCTTGGGGTTCAGCCCGCGAAAGTCGCGCACCCGGGGTATGGCGATCGAGATCAGCCGGTCGAGGAATTCGTACATCCGCCGGCCGCGGAGCGTCACCTTGCAGCCGATGGCCATCCCCTCGCGGAGCCGAAAACCGGCGATCGAGCGGCGTGCCAGCGTTACGACGGGCTTCTGGCCGGTGATCAACGCCATGGCGTCAACGGCCTCCTCGAGGTGCTTCTTTTCGCTGATCGCGCTGCCCACACCCATGTTGACGACGATCTTTTCCAGCCGGGGGAGCGAAAGCCGGTTGTCGCGGCCGAGCTCCTTGTTCAGGGCGGGGAGAATCTGGTCGTTGTATCGCGATAAAAGTCGGGGAATCATGATTGCTACGGCTACTTCTTGGCTCGACTCGCCTTTGGCGGGGAAATTTGGCCGATGCTCGCGCTGCACTTCTTGCAGTAGCGGACCTTCGAACCGTCCTCGAGAAACCGCGCTCCGGTGCGCGTCGCCGCGCCGCAAGCTTGGCAGATCAACAAGACGTTGGCAAGCCGGATCGGCATCTCCTTCGAGAGCCGGCCGCCCTGCGGGTTGCGCTGGCTGCGGCGGACATGCTTCTTCACGCGATTGACGCCTTCGACGACCAGTTTTCCCACGGCGTGGTCGACGGTCAACACCCGCCCGCGCGTCCCCCGGTCGTCACCGGCAATCACCAACACGGTGTCGTCTACTCGAATATGCATCAGACCACCTCGGTTGCGAGGCTGATAATTTTCATGAAATTCTGTTCCCGCAGCTCCCTCGCCACGGCGCCGAAGATTCGGGTGCCCCGCGGGTTCTTGTCGTTGTCGATGAGCACCGCGGCGTTGCTGTCGAACCGCACGTAGCTTCCGTCGTGCCGCCGCGTCGGCTGTTTGCAGCGGACGATCACCGCCCGGACCACCGTGCCCTTCTTCAAGTCGCTGCCGGGAATCACGGACTTGACGCTGCACACGATGATGTCGCCGACGCCCGCGGTCCGGCGATGCGTCCCTCCCAACACCTTGATGCACTGCAATTCCTTGGCGCCGGTGTTGTCGGCGACCGCCAGGCGTGTCTGCATCTGGATCATGTTTGCCACCCGAATCCAAAAACCTAATTCTCACCTTCGCCGTCGACGCTGGTCTTCGCCGCGGCGCGCATCGCCGCCAGGTCGATCAACGTGCCCTCGGTCACGACCCGCACCAGTTCCCATCGTTTCTTTTTCGACACGGGGCGGCACTCGACGATCTCGACCGTGTCGCCCTGTTTCGACCGGTTCTCTTCGTCGTGAACGAAACAGACCGTTCTGCGCCGGACAAACTTGCCGTACTTCGGGTGTCGGACCAGGCGCGGGATCTCGACGCGACGCGTCTTGGCCATCTTGTCGCTGGTGACCACGCCAATCGCAACTCTTCTGGGCATCGCTGGTTTCCTCTTGGCGCCCCGCGGGCGGGGCGGCGCTCACAATTCGCTGTAATTTCACGTTCCGCGTTTCACGGGGCACGATCCGCCCGGGCGGCCGCCCGCGCGCGCTCGCCTCGGAGCGTCATGATTCTCGCGATCAGCTTCCTCTGCTTGCGCAGCTCGCTGGGCGCGTCGAGCCGCTCGGTCTGCGACTGGATTCGCAGGCGGAAGAGGTGCTCCTTGGTCTCGTGCAGCGTTGCCCGCAACTGCTCTTCACTCATTTCGCGAAGTTCGGAGGCTTTCATAACTGGCTACCCGACTCTGCTTGCCGTACTGTCTCGAAGGTCTCGCTCGGCGCCTGCCTGCCGCCGCGCTGCCGCGGCGGATTTCACACGGGCCGCCGCCTGAGGAATCGCACGCTCACCGGCATTTTGTGCGCCAGGCGCGTGAAACACAGCCTCGCGGCCTCTTCCGTCACGCCGCCGATTTCGTACAACACGGTTCCCGGCCGGACCACGGCGGCCCAGTATTCGGGCTCGCCTTTCCCCTTGCCCATGCGGGTCTCGAGGGGGATCGAGGTGATCGGCTTGTGTGGGAAGACGCGAATATACAACCGGCCT
>JAMOAF010000134.1 GCA_023621895.1 Planctomycetota bacterium | reverse complement strand
GAAATCCGCCGCCGCGCGGACGGCCTGCTCCTTCTCGTCCCAGCGCCCGCCCGGCGATTGCCAGGTGGTCGTCACCTTCATGTTCCGGCTGCCGGTCCGGAAGCGGAGGTCGTCGACGATCAGGGCGTATTGGCCGGTCCTCTGGCAGAGCGTCCGCCGCCAGTTGCAGAAAGCCGCCTCGGGCACTTCACCCACCGCCGCGGCGGTCGGCCCGACCACGCCGCAGTAGCGCAGGGCGGCGTCCATGGCCACGGCCGGCTCGACCATTCCGTCGGCGCTGGAAAGCACCTGGTTGTGATAGCCCTCGAGGATCGTCCGGCCGCCGATCCGCAGTTCCAGGATATCGAACGTGTGGTACGGATTCCGCGAGGCGCCGTTGAAGCCATCGAGCAGGATGTAGTCTCCGCTCTCGTCCGCCGCGCTGCGATAGCTCCCGACATAGAACGACTCGTCGAAGGGGATGCCGCTGCGGCGCGCGTCCCAGGCAGGCTTGGACAAACGGCTGATGCTCCACTTGCCGGCCAGGTCCTCCGGCGGCTTGGGCTGGAGCGATTCGCCGGGCCAGAACGACTGGCCGAGCCGGAAGACTCCGGTGTCGACTCCGGTCCGCTCGCGGTACGTGATCCAGCGGCCGTCGCCGGTCAGGTAGGCGGCCTTGTTGAGGAAATCGAGCGCGGCGTAGTTGAGCGCCCAATCCGGCACGCGCCCCGAAATGAGCACCTCCAGGCCGCGGAGCAGTTCCCCGAGCACCCCGCTCTCCAGAGGCTTCCGATCCCCGCTGAGCACCATGTAGGTGAGCACGGGCGCGACGCCCGTGTTGTACCAGTAAAGGTTGTCGTTCTCGCCGGCAATCCAGGCATGGCCGTGCAGGGGCTCGAAGGCCAGTTGGGCGGACCGGATCGAATGCTCCCAGACCGGGTGCGGGTAGTCCTTGTTGAAGTACCGGCCCAGGCAATAGAGCGAAACCGCCGACCACTGCCCGTGACGGCTGCCAACGCCCGCCGGCGCCCGCGTCAAGCGGTAGATTCCTTCGTCCTTGCGATGGTTGAGCTGCCGTGCGAAGGCGTTGGTGACCTTCAGCCGTTCCTCATCGGTAAACAGCGGGCTCTCTTCGATCAGGTCCCAGAAGAGGATCGCGATGTGGGCGTTGTAGTGATAAAATCCCGCCAGCGGGTCGTGCTTGTTCTCGATCCGCTCCCCGTCGATCTCCTCGATCTCCCGGATCGCCCGCTTGTCGGGAAACGCGAGGCGGATCACCTCCCGCGCGCTCAGCGCGTCGCCGGTCATGTAGTACATCGCCATCCGCTTGCTGATGCTGGTCCAGCCGAAGTAGCCCGAAGAGCCGTAGCCTTTCGACGCCTCCCAGACCTCGAAGTCCTCGATGGCCGCCGGGGGTTTCACGCCCTTGCCGAGCCTGGTGACCATCGTCCAGCCGATCGACATCTGTCCCTCGGCGGCGGGCGCCTTGGACAAGATTTCCGCCAGCGCGGCGGCGCCATCGCTGACGCCGGCCGCGTCGCTGCCGCCGACGATCACCACGCTCTTGCCGTTGCCGAAGGGATTGTGAACCGATCGGAGGACATAGCCTTCCGCCCCCGGATACTTGAGATCGACCAGGCAGTAGTAGAGGTCGTACAGGGCGCTGATCGTCTTGCTCGTCGAGCGGTTGCCGAGCACGATCCGATGGCCCGCAAGCGGCACGGCTGCTTCGGCGGAGTCATCGGCCACGATCGGCAGCCTGACTTGTGTCCGCGTCTCGATCGCCCGCTGAATGGCGGCGGCCGCCGCCTGGTAGATGCCGGAGGCCGGGGCCACAATCGCCGCGCTCGGCCGGCCGCCTTCCGCCAAGGGAATCTCCAGATGCAGGTCCTTGAGCTTGTCGTATTGGGGAGGAACGGGCGGCGGCGGAGTCGGCTGCTCGCCTGCGGGACGGGTTTCCGCCGGACGCGGCCGCGGGGTTGGCGTCTCGCTTGCCGCCGGGAACGCTCCGCCAGACTCGGCCGCCGCCAGCGGCAGCAGCACGATCACGGCGACCTGCCCGAGTCGCAGACTTGCAGAAACGATGCTCATGATCTTGCCTCGCAGTCGTAGCCGCACGGCTCGCGCTTCGCCGCCACGGGCCGTGACTTGTTGAAATGTCAGCCGTTGCCGGACTCGTGAGAAATCGGACCCCAAAATACCCGCCTGGCGAGGCACGTGCAACCGAAAGGGACGCCAGTGGATAACGATGGCCGTCGCCGCGACCTGGCTCTTCTCGGCCCGCCGCCCGGGCCACGGCGCCGGGCGCGGGGCTGATCATTGGCGGCGTGCCTGGTTGGCCATGCCGGTCGGGCTCACGGCGGAATGGAAGGCGGCGGACCGGTCTGCTAACATTGGCGCTGCGCGGAGCGCAGTCGAATCGGACCTTTACCAGGAATTCCATTTCAACGCCCGTTCCATCCAAGCCCATGAAACCGCTCTTCTCCCTACTGATTGGCCTTTACTGCGCCTCACCGTTGGCCGCCGAGACTCTCCTTGTGGAAAACGGCCAACCGCGGGCGGTGATCGTCGTCGCCCCATCGCCGCCGCGGACGGTGCGGCTGGCGGCCCAGGAATTGCAGGACACCGTCGAGAAGATCAGCGGCGCGCATTTGCCGATCGTCACGCAGCCGGACCTTGCGGCCACGGCGGCGATCTATGTCGGACGCAGCCCGCACACCGATCGGCTGCAAATCACGGCGGACGGCTTGCGGGACGGTGCGTATCGCATCGTGTCGGGCGACGGCCGGCTTGTGCTCATCGGCCAGGACACCGAGTTTGCGCCGATTGAGCCGTGGGCGCGCAATAACGCGGACATCGTCAGCGGAAAACTTCAGCGCGAGTGGGACCAGATCACCGGCGCGCTCTGGGGCGCTCCGCACCCGACGCTCTACAAGAACCGCTTCACGCTGCCGGGCGACACGGGATTACCAGACGAAGAGCGAAGAGCCGGGCAGAAACTCGCGCCACTGGAGATTTGGGGCTTCGACGAGCGCGGCTCGTTCAACGCCGTCTGCGGATTTCTCATGAAGCTCGGTGCGCGCTGGTATGCGCCGGGCGAGTTGGGCGAGGTGCTGCCCTCATTGCGGACGATCCGGCTGCCGGAAGTCGACGAGACGGTACGGCCCGATTTCCCCATCCGCCGCTTCAACGTCCGCTTCGGCGTGCACGGGCGCGACCTGGCGATGTGGGCGATGCGACTCGGCGCTCGCGATCCCTACGGCATCCAGGTTGCCCACGGCATGGCCGAGATGACGCATCGCGACGAGATTCTCGCCGAGCATCCCGACTGGTTTGCGCTTTACGGCGGCAAACGCCACAACCAACCCGGCCAGCGGCTCAATCAACTCTGCTACTCCAGCGAAGAGCTCTTTCGAGAGACCGTGCGCAATGTTCGCGCGCAGCTCGACCATTACAGGTTGGAAGCCATCTCCGTGATGCCCCCCGACGGCTACACCGCGATCTGCCAGTGCCCGCTCTGCGCGGGCAAGGACACGCCCGAGCGTGGCCAGCGCGGCCTGCTGTCCGACTATGTATGGGGTTTCGTCAACCGTGTCGCCCGAGAGGTGCGCAAGACGCATCCGGACGGAAAGGTCCTCAACTGCGCCTACGGCGCGTACACGCTCCCGCCACTGGAGATCGACAAGCTGGAACCGAATGTAGTCGTGTCGATCGTCGGCGGCCGCCGGCCGATCAACAACCGCCCCGAGGAGCAGGAGGAGGTCCGCAAGCTGCGCGAAAGCTGGCTTTCGAAGACCGGCAATCCGATCATCATCTTCGAGAATTACCCGTTCACCGACCGCGGCTGGTACCTGCCCTCCTTCACGCCGCACACGATGGGCGCGAGCATCAACGCGACCAAGAGCGTCTCGCAGGGCGAGGACATCTGGCTCAGCGTGCGGCAGGACTTTACCCAAGCGGGCATCGGCTTGAATCACTTTCTCGTCACCTTCACCCAGCGGATGTACTGGGGCGGCAGGGAGCAGGATGCGGACGCCATACTCCGCGAGTATTGCCGCCTCTTCTATGGGCCCGCCGAACGCGAGATGCTCACCTTCTTCGAATATTGCGAGGCGAACTGGCAGGGCATGGAGAACGACAAGGACAAGGCCGATCAGGCGTTGGCGCTGTTCGCCCTGGCGCAGTCGAAGGCCCAGCCGGCATCCGTGTACGGCCGGCGCCTGGGATGGATCGACGACTACCTCAAGGGCCTGCGCAGCAAGAGCCGGCAACTCGGCCAGAAGCGCGGCCCCGTGCCGGTGCTGCGGCTGGTCGGCGAGGCGCGCGGCGCGATCGTCATTGACGGCAGGCTCGACGACGAGGCCTGGGCCAGTGCGTTTCCCTCGGCCACCTGCCACCTCCGCGAATTGCAGACGGGCCGCCAGCCGATTTTCTCCACTACGGTCAAGGCTGCTTGGGCCGGCGACAACCTCTACTTTGCCATCCGTTGCGACGAGCCGCCTGGCGAGAAGCCGAACATCGGCACGGTCCGGGAGGACGACTCCGCGCTCTGGTATGGCGACTGCGTCGAAATCCTGCTCGAAACCGACGCGCGCTCGTATTACCAGATCGCCGTCAGCCCGTCCGGGGCCGTGGCCGATCTCGACCGCTCCGCCGCGCACAGCGCTTGGTTCAGTTGGGACTCGCAGGCCGAGCTGGCCACGCACATCGCCGAGGACCACTGGTCCGTCGAAATCCGCATCCCGGTCACCGACGACGAAAATGACCCGCTCCATCAAGTAATCGGCCGCAAGCCGACGCAGAGCCTCCCCTGGCATGTCAACATCTGCCGCCAGCGGATTCGCGACGACGGCCAGGAGCACAGCGCCTTCTCGCCGACCGGCGCGGAGAGCTTCCACAACGCAATGAAGTTCGCCCACTTCTACGACGGACGGTCTCACCAGTTCGACGCCGGCCCGCCCGATGATGATTTTCTCCACGCCGTGGGCAGAGCCGAACGGCTTGCGCGCGACGGCCAACGTGACGAAGCCCTTGCCGCCTACATGGCCGCCGCCGAAGGCAAGGTCACTGAACTGCAAAGGTCTTACGCCCTTGAACAGGCCGCAGCCACCGCTCGCAGCTTGCGCAAGCCCGAGTTGGCCGACCAGCTCGCCGCGCGGATTCCCATCGCGGCCGTGAAGAAAACGGTCGTCATGCAAAACCTGCTCGATCAATCCCAGGACCAGCGGCTCGTCGAGCAGTTCGCGCAGGAAGACATCGCCCGCTGGCCCTTCTGGAAGCGCGGCGACGGTTACTTCGACCAAGTCCGGCAAGGACGCCGAGGCGGACCTCGCACGTGCCCTCGCATGGACCAGCGATCCGCGCCTCCGCGATGCGATCCGGCTGGCCCTCGGCCAGAACCGCGAAGACAATCTCAAGGACAGCGATGCGGCCCTGATCGCCTACCGGGCGATTCTCGCCGAAGGTTCCGGCGATCCTCGGCTTCGCAAGGTCGCTGACGAGAAAGTCAAAGCGATGGAAGGCAGATAACGATGCGGTTCTCGCCGCGGATGGTTGCCATCGGTATTCTTCGACCGCGCACCGCGCGCTGGGGCTGCTGGCTGCCCCGCCGCAGCCCCTGGCCGATCTGCTCGGCGCGGAGACGGCGGCGCCGTGGGGATCGCCGCCGCACGCGCGTTGCAGCGGC
>JAMOAF010000952.1 GCA_023621895.1 Planctomycetota bacterium | reverse complement strand
GATTCTCATCGGGCTGGGGCTGTACGCGATCGGTGCGCTGTTGTTCATTCCCGCGAGCTTGATGATGGTCTTCTGGCCGTTCCTGCTGGCCTACTTCATCCTCACCTGCGGGCTGTCGTTCCTCGAGACGGGGGCCAATCCGTACATCATGTCGATGGGGTCCGAGGAGACGGCCACGCGGCGGCTGAATTTCTCCCAGGCGTTCAACCCGATCGGCTCGCTGATTGGGATGTTCACCGCCCAGGAGTTGATCATCGCCCGGCTCAACGTCGCCACGGCGGAAGAGCGGGCGGCGATGGCGGCCGAGCAACTCAGGCAGGTCACGGCCCACGACCTGGCAGTGATCCGCATGCCCTATGTGGCGATTGGAGTGGTGCTCCTGGTGTTCCTCCTGCTGATCGCCGCCGTGAGGATGCCCGGCTCGCGGGATCCGTCGCAGAAGCTCGACGTGCTGGGGACCCTGAAACGCCTGTTTGCCAACAAGCGCTATATCGAGGGGGTCGTGGCCCAGGCGTTCTACGTCGGCGCCCAGATCATGTGCTGGACCTTCATCATCCACTACGGCACCGCATTGTTCACGGCCTCGCCTTACAACATGGTGGAGCAGGATGCCGAAGTGCTTTCCCAAAAGTACAATATCGCCGCGATGATCCTGTTCTGCTCCAGCAGGTTCGTGTGCACCTATCTTTTGAAGTACCTCAGGCCGGGCGCGCTCCTGCTGGCGCTAGCCATCGGCGGCTTCGCGTTGACGCTGGCGACGATCTTGATCCAGGGCATCATCGGCCTCTACTGCCTGGTGGGAATTTCGGCCTGCATGTCGCTGATGTTTCCCACGATCTATGGAATTGCCCTGAAGGGGCTGGGGGAAGACGCCAAGCTCGGCGCGGCCGGCCTGATCATGGCGATTCTCGGGGGCTCCGTGATGCCGCCGCTTCAGGGGGCGATCATCGATCTCGGTTCGGTCAATCTGGGCGCCTTGACCTTGCCCGCGGTCCACGCCTCCTTCGTCCTCCCGCTGGTCTGCTTCGTCGTGATCGCGGTCTATGGGTTCAGGACACATCATTACCACATGGATTAGGACAGCCGGCTCAGGACCGATTTGCTCTCTTGCGCCGGGCTTGTTTGCCGCAGTCCGCCGTTGGGCCGCGACAGCGTGCCCCTCCCCCCGATGACCATCATCCCCTTTTGAACCGCCGATGCCCCATCAAAGCTGGAAACTCCTCGGCAGCCGTTACCTGGCGGAGTCGCACGTCACGAGAATCCGCGAGGACCGCTACCGGCTCGAGCCGTCGAATATCGAGGCCGATTTCATTGTCTGCGAGTCGCCGAACTGGGTGGTAATCGTGCCGATCACGACCGAGGGCGAAGTGGTGCTTGTCCGCCAATTTCGCCACGGGGTGAGGGGGGTGGTGCTGGAGCTTCCCGGCGGGTTGATCGACGGCCGGGAGACGCCCGAAGCAGCGGCCGCCCGGGAACTGCTTGAAGAGACCGGCTACCGCGCCGGCCGAGTCCGCCGCGTCGCCGAGCTGCTGCCCAATCCGGCGATAAACAATGCCCATTTCCACGTCGTCCTCGCCCAGGAGTGCCGCCTTGCCCAGGCGCCGAGCCTTGACCCGCTCGAACGCATCGAAGTCGAGACGCACCCCCTGGTTGAAGTGCCGAACCTGATTCGCACCGGCCGGCTGACCCACGCCCAGGCCATCGCCGCCTTCACCTGTGCCGGCAGGCTCGATCTTGCCGCACTCGAACCTTAGCGGTCCAGTTCAGAAATGATGTCAAGGGCCCTTGCGCCCGTCGGGAGCGGTTCCTTTGATGTCGCGCAATCGCTGCAGCATTTCGGTAGCATGGGCATTCCTGCCCGTCATTCTCATCGGTAGGATGGGCATTCCTGCCCGTCGTTCTCATTGGTAGCATGGGCATTCCTGCCCGTCATTCTCATCGGTAGGATGGGCATTCCTGCCCGTCGTTCTCATTGGTAGGATGGGCATTCCTGCCTGTCGTTCTCTGTCGGGCGGGAACGCCCAACCTACATAATTGAAGGAACCCTGGCAGCATTTCTGAAATGGACCACTTAGCGGTCGAACCACCTTGAAAGCTCGATTTTCAAAACCAGCCAACGCGCGCAAAAGCTGACGTGCGCCCCCCCTTCTGGCGACCGGTCTCGCCTTGACGGTTCTTCAGGCGAAATGCTAGACTTCTCCCCTTGGCTGGTTTGCCAGTTGAAAAGCGTGGTGAAATCAGTCCGCCGGAGGAGATCGACGAGGCCTGGAGAAACGCCCTGGCGGTCTTCGAATCCCCGGGGCGGAGAGACTTGATTGGCAGAGGATTGCCGATTTGCTGAACCATCTACCGGCTCTTCGAAAGCGGATCGCAGCGCTCGATCGCGCCGATGCAGGGGAGCTAGTGCGATGAAGGCGACAAGGATGTTTCCATGCGTGCGCCCCTGGTTACGATTCCGATCCAGCCTGCGCCTCGACTGAAGTGGCCTGTTGAGGGGCTGCTGCTGGATGCCTGCAACACCCTCTACGATGCGACCTTGTGGCAGCGATGGCTGCTCCAGGTTCTCAGGCGATTGGGTCTGCACACCACCTACCGGTGTTTCTTCCACGTCTGGAAGAAGGACTATCTCGACGCCGTGCACCGCGGCGACCGCGAGTTTTGCGAGGCCTTCCGCGAATTTCTTCAGGCGGTGGGCTTAAACCGCGGCCAGATTCTCGAAGTCACCATCGCCTGCCAGTCGCGCCGCCAGCGATGGGAGCAAGAGACCCGGCTGCTGCCGGGCGTGCGAACGACCCTCAGACGCCTCGCCGGCGCCGGCGCCGCCCTGGCGGTTTTCGGCGACTGCGAACACCGCGGCGAGGTGCTCCGCCGCCGGCTCGAGATGATGGGTCTGGACGGCGTGCTGACCGCCGTGGTCAGCTCGCGCGACATCGGCAAGACAAAACCGGATCCCTGCTGCTACGCGGCAGCGCTGGCGGCGTTGAACCTGCGAGCCGGCCAGGTGGCCTACGTCGGCAACGATGGAGATGACCTGGCAGCCGCCGCGCGGCTGGGCATGCAGACGATCGCCTTCAACTCCGCCCTGGGAGTCGAGGCACAGGTCCACATCACGAGGTTCGCGGACCTCGCCGATCTTGTTGAGACCCCGGTGCGGCGGAGCGCGGTGGGATGAGAGGGAAGCCGTCAGCCGTCAGAATATAGAAACAACACCCTTTTTTCCTGGTTCCCAAGCTCCAGCTTGGGAACCTTCCCATCTCCCAGACTATGATTTTCGTCATTCCCGGTGCCGCTTGGCGGCAGCCACAGGCGAGCGTTCCCAAGCCGGAGCTTGGGAACGAGGTGGGAACCCTGAACCCTGAACCCTGAACCCTGAACCCCGAACCCTCCCAATGGACCTTCACGTGATCACGCGGGCCGGCCTGGCCGATCCGCTGCTAATCAAGCGGCGACCGGCGATTCTGCTCACCGGCCAGTGGCCTGCCGCGGATCGGTCCGGCGTGGTCGAACTGGACGAAGTGCTCGACGGGCGGTACGCCTGGATCGACCGCGAGGCGGAGCGGCTTGCCGAGGCGGCGGCGCTGCAACCGCCCGGCCTTGCGCCGGCGCCGGCCTGGGTCCATGCGTTGGGGCTGCGTTATTACCTGCTCAGGCTGCTCCGCGTTTTGGTGTATTTCACGACCGTCCGCCCGCTGCGTTCGGGCGATCGGCTCCGTCTCTTGGCCGGGCGCAACGACGAGGACGAGGCGCGGCTCGTCGCGCTGCTCTGCCAACGCGCGGGGACGGCGTACCGCGTTGATTGGCGGGAGGAAGCGGAGACGCCGGTCGAGCGGCCTGGCGGCGAGGGGAGATGGCGCGGTCTGTTGCGCCGCCTGGGCGGGCGACTGGCATCTTCGCCCCCGGTTGGACCAGGTCCGCCGCGGATCATCCTCTGCGGCAATCCGCGGTTTCTCGATCCCGTCTGCCGAGCGCTCCGCGCGCGGGGGTGCCGGCAGTGGTGGCTTTACGACCGGCTGGCGATCAAGCCGTTTCTGCGATGGCAATGGCGCGGCGTTGGGCAATTGACATGCGATGGGGCGACCGGCTTGGAAGAGGAAACCGCCGATCCGCCGTTGCCAGAACTTGCGTACGGCGGGATCGACTTGCGGCCCCTGGTTGCCGGCTGGCTGGCCGGCCGGCTGGCCTGCCGGGGTGGCGATCTGATCCGGCAGCAGCGGCAGATCGAAGCGCACTTTGAGCGAATCAAGCCGGCGGTGCTGCTGATGGACGAGGACGCGACGCCGATGAAGCGGATCGCCCTGGCGGCGGCACGGCGCTGCGGAGCGGACACGCTGGTTGTGCAGCATGGCACTCCGGTGGCCCGATTCGGCTTTACTCCCCTGGCGGCGGATGGAATCTTCGCCTGGGGCCGCTCGAGCCGCGAGCAGCTCGAACGCTGGGGGGTTCCCAGCGATCGAATCTTCGTCACGGGCTCTCCCGCCCACGATGGGCTGTTTCGCCAACTTCGAGCGGTCGGCCGCAGGCGCCGGAAGAACCGGCGTCCGCGAATCCTCCTGTTGGCGACCGTTCCCCCGCGAGACAGTCGGCCCGATCTGCTCGAACTGCACCTGACGAGCCGGACCTATGCGGAGATGATCGAGGCGGCGTTTGCGGCCGCGGCGGAGATCGAGGGCGCGACGCTGCTGGTCAGGCCTCACCCCCGGTCGGCCGGAGACCCGGTCGTTCGGGCAGCCGCGGCAAGGCATCCGCGTCTGGCGGCAAAGGTCGTCCTCGGCGGGAGTCTCGCCAAGAGTCTCCGCGAGGTGGATTGCGTGTTGAGTTGCGTCTCCAGTGCGGGTATCGAATCGACGGTGACCGGGCTGCCGGTGATTCAGTTGATCCCTCGTGGAGCGGGACCGATCCTGCCGCCGGACCGGTGGGGCGTTTTTGACAACGCGTCGACGGCCGCAGAGTTGGCCCTTTCGCTCAAGCGGGCGCTCGGTGAGGCCGCTGGAGGGGCGCGGGTCGGCCTGGGCGAGGTTTTCGCGGGGTTTGATGACGACGAGTCGGCAGCGGATGCGGGACGGGTGGGCGGCTTGTCGTGCGCGGGAGAGGATCGGGGTGTGGTGGGCGGATTGGGATGTGACGGGGCGGGAGGCGACGGGCCTGGAGGCCCGTCCTACGGGGAGAGAGACGACGGGCAGGAATGCCCGTTCTACGGAGAGAGGGGCAACGGGCCTGGAGACCCGTCCTACGGGGAAAGAGACGACGGGCAGGAATGCCCGTCCTACGGGGCGGCCGAGCGGATTGCGGAGATGCTCATCGGCCGGGTGATGTCGGGCGATTCGGCGAACCAGGCCCAATGGCAGCCGCGTAGAACGGTGGGACGGCCTCCCAGGCAAGCGATCGGCATTCGGTAGGCAAGGAGGCGCATCAGG
>JAMOAF010000336.1 GCA_023621895.1 Planctomycetota bacterium | reverse complement strand
GATTCGGTCGCGCCCGGGGCGCGACCGAATCCTGGCGGCGAGCTCTAAGGTGCTTAAAAATAAAGAGTTGCGAAATATGCCAGACGACCCAACCCAGAGAACGCTGTTCGAGATTACGGTGCCTGACGACCCGGAACGGCGGTTGCAGTCGCCAGCCGCAAGGTCGAGCGATCCGCAGAGCGAGCGCCTGGGCAAGATCGCCGAGGCCACTCCGCCACCACCAAGCCTGAGCGGCAAGTCGGTCTATGTGATCGACGCCCATAACCTGATCTACCAGCTTTTCCACGCTCTGCCAGAGATGACCGGACCGAGGGGCGAGCCGGTTGGGGCCGTCTTTGGTTTCGCTCGCGACCTGTTCTATCTCCTCGACCAGAAGCAGCCCGATTACCTGTTTGCGGCATTCGACATGCCAGGGGGCACCTTTCGCCACCAGATTTACGCCGAGTACAAGGCCAATCGCAAGGCCATGCCCGACGACCTTGTACCCCAGATCGAGTCGATCCGCCGCATGCTTGGCGGTTTCTGTATCCCCGCCCTGGGCTGCCCGGACTATGAGGCGGATGACGTGCTGGCGACCGTGGCTCGAATCGCCGAGGAACTCGGCGGGCGGTGCTACCTGGTCACCTCGGACAAGGACTGCCGGCAACTGATCACCGAGCACGTGGTGCTCTACAACATCCGCAAGGACCAGGTCTTCGATGCCGCCGCGTTGGAAAAAGAGTGGGGAATCCGGCCCGAGCAGGTCGTCGACTTCCAGGCGATGACCGGAGACAGCACCGATAGCGTGCCCGGCATCCCGGGCATCGGGCCGGGCTATGCAAAGAAGCTCCTTCAAAGATATGGAACCCTGGAAGAGGTGATTGAGCACAAGGGCGAAGGGCTCGGACCGAAGCGGCAACAGGTGTTCAACGAGAACGTCCAAACGGCGCTGCTCAGCCGCCAGCTCGTCGAGCTCGATCCCCGCGCGCCGGTGGCCATCGATTGGCGGGGCGGGCGAGTCGAGGGCGTCGATGCCGAGTCGCTTACCGCCCTGTTTCGCGAGTTCAACTTCCGCGCGCTGACCGCAAGGGCGGCTGCTCTGCCACGGAAATCCGCCGAGCCGCCGCCGGAGCGAAAAGTCGTTTACCGGCTCGTCGACAGCCGGCAAGCACTCGAGGAATTTGCCGCCGAGCTGAAGCGGCAGAAGACCATTTCGCTCGATACCGAGACGACGCACGTCTGGCCCCGCTGGGCCCGAATCGTCGGCTACAGCTTTGCCTGGAAGGCGGACGAAGCATGGTACCTGCCCGTCCGCGCCCCGGCGGGAGACCCGTGCCTCGACCCGGACCTGGTGCTGGAGACGCTGCGGCCCGTTCTGGAGGACCCGGCGGTGGAGAAGATCGGCCAAAACCTCAAGTACGACATGATCGTCCTCCGCTCTTCGGGCGTGAAGTTGGCCGGCCTGGCGTTCGACACGATGATCGCCAGCTACCTGCTCGCCTCCGGCGAGCGCAACCACGGGCTCGACGAACTGGCGCGGCGATACCTCGGTCATGAAACCATCAAGATCGAGGCGCTCATCGGCGCCGGCAAGAGCCAGAAGCGGATGGACGAAGTGCCTGTCCGCCAGGTGGCGGACTATGCGGGCGAGGATGCGATCGTGCCGCTCTGGCTGCGGCCAATCCTGGAAGAAAGACTCGTCGAGGCGGGACTCGACCGGTTGTTTCGCGACGTGGAGCTGCCGCTGGTCGAGGTTCTCGTCGAGCTGGAATATCGCGGCATCCGCGTCGATGTTGGCCGGCTCCGCGAATTGAGCCAACGGCACGCACAGCGTCTCGAATCGCTCGAGGCGGAGATCTACGAGATTGCCGGCCACAAGTTCAACATCGCCTCGCCCCGGCAGCTCCAGCAAGTCCTGTTCGACGAATTGAAGCTGCCCGTGGGAAAGAAAACGGCCAAGACGGGCCCCAGCACCGACATCAAAGTGCTCGAAGACCTAGCGCGGATTCACGCGTTGCCCGCCAGAATCATCGACTATCGCCAGGTAGCCAAGCTCAAAGGGACTTACGTCGACGCGCTGCCCGAAATGGTCTTTTCGGAGACCGGCCGCGTCCACGCCTCGTTCAACCAGGTGGTGACGGCCACCGGCCGGCTCAGCTCCAGCGATCCCAATCTGCAAAACATCCCCGTCCGGACCGAAGCCGGGCGTGAAATCCGCTCGGCGTTTGTCCCGGGACCGGAAGGCTGGCTTCTGCTGGCGGCCGACTACTCCCAGATCGAGCTCCGCGTGCTGGCGCACTTCTCGGGCGACCCGCGGCTGCGCGAAGCCTTCGACCGGGATGAGGACATCCACGCTCGCGTGGCAAGCGAGGTCAACGGCGTTGCCCTCGGGGAGGTCACGCCGGAGATGCGGCGCCAGGCCAAGGCGGTCAATTTTGGCGTCATCTACGGGCAGAGCGCTTTCGGACTGTCGAAGCAGTTGGGAATTGGCAAGGAGCAGGCGGCCCAGTTCATCGAGGCCTACTTCGCGGGATACCCGGGGATCGAGACCTTCCTCGACCGGGTCCTCGCCGAGTGCCGCAGCCGCGGTTTTGTAACCACGATCCTGGGTCGCCGCCGGGCGATCGAGGGGGTGCGACCCGATCCCGGCCGGCAGCGGAACCTGGCCGAACGGACAGCCGTCAACACGGTCATCCAGGGATCGGCCGCCGACCTGATCAAACTCGCCATGCTGGCCGTCCAGCGGCGGTTGTCACGGGAAAAGCTCCGCGGCAAGATGCTTCTGCAAATCCACGACGAGCTGATTTTCGAGGTTCCAGAGGATGAGTTGGCGGAAACAGCCGCGGTCGTGGTTGAAGAAATGGCCGGCGCCTGTCCGATGGAGGTTCCGCTGAAGGTCGACACCAAGGCGGGCCGCAACTGGGCCGATGCCGAACCCCTGTCGTAGCGAGAAACGGCCGACCCATGCACGTGATTGGTATTCTGGGAGGCGTGGCCAGCGGGAAGAGCGCCGTTGCGCGGCTGCTTTCCGAGGCGGGAGCCGCCGTTCTTGACGCCGATCGGATCGGCCATGAGGTCCTCCGTCTTCCGGAAGTCGAGCGGGCCGCCCGGAATCGCTGGGGCGATGCCATTTTTGACGCGGGCGGCCGGATTGATCGTGGACGGCTTGCCTCGATCGTGTTTGCACCTGCGCCGGACGGTCCGCGGGAACGTGCGGTTCTCCAGCAACTGACCCATCCCCGGATCGCCGAGCGGATCGAGCGGGAGGCACGGCGGCTGGCGGCGTCGGGGTGCCCCGCGGCGATTCTGGACGCACCGTTGCTTCTTGAAGCCAATTGGGATAAGTTGTGTGATAGGCTGGTATTCGTCGAAGCGCCTCGCGACGTTCGCCTCGCCAGGGCGCTTCGGCGCGGTTGGAGCCCAGGGGAGTTTGCCGCTAGAGAGGAGGCCCAGGCGCCGGTCGAGCAAAAGCGCGCCCGTGCCGACCTGGTCGTCGAGAATTCGGGCGACCTGGAGGAGACCCGGCAGCAGGTCCTGCGTTTTTGGCGCGATTTGCCCGCCAGGGATCGGGGCGGCCACCAGGAATCGGGGGCCGGTTGACGCCGGGGCCCCGCAAGGCATTCCTTCTGGACAGTCGCAGCGGCCCGACAGGAACCGGTCTCCGGCACGAACAATCCCACCTTGGCAGGACGCGACCCCTCTTCCTTTCCCGCGGCGGGGGGATCGCAGGGCAACCCCGCCGCCCACCCGCGAACAGATCGGCTCGAATCCCCTCAGACTTATTTTCCTTTTCTCTCCCTTCCCGCAATTTGCAACCCACCTTCGGCACCGTCCGCGTGCCGCGATTCTTATCCATCTGGAGGAGCATTGCCGTCATGGCATCACCCAGGGACAGCCAATCGGAAGGCCGATCGGGACGCCGCGCGCCCAACGGCGGCGACGACCGGCAGGAGCAGCCTGCCAGCGACGATCTGATCCGCCAGATCTACGAAGAAGAGCCGGTTTCGCTGGCTGAAGAGATCGCCGAAGGGACGGAACGCTACGACGACGAGCGCACCAACGAGCGCTACGAGCAGATCAAGCAATCGGGTGACATGCACATCGCCCAGTTGCAGCGAATGACGATGGCCGAGTTGATCGAAGAGGCCAAGAAGGAGCACCTCAGCGACTACGCCGGCATGAAAAAACAGGATCTGATCTTCAAGATCCTCAAGGAGCGGGTCAAGCTCAACGGGCTGATGTACGGCGAGGGAACCCTCGAAGTCCTGCCCGACGGCTTCGGCTTCCTCCGCAGCCCCGACTACCATTATCTGTCGTGCCCCGACGACATCTACGTTTCTCCAAGCCAGATCCGGCGATTCGGGCTCCGCACCGGCACCACCGTCTCCGGCCAGATCCGCCCGCCAAAGGAAAACGAACGCTACTTCGCCCTGCTCCGCGTCGAGGCCATCAACTACCGCGATCCGAAGGACGTCTCCAACAAAGTCGCCTTCGACGACTTGACGCCGCTCCACCCCGACAAACGGATCGTCATGGAGGACCCGTCGGGCGACATCAATACCCGGGTGGTCGACCTGATCGTCCCCGTCGGCTTCGGCCAGCGAGGGCTGATCGTCAGCCCGCCCCGCGCCGGCAAGACGATCCTGATGCAAAAAATGGCCAAGGCGGCGCTGGCAAACTACCCGAATCTCTACGTGTTCATGCTGTTGATCGACGAGCGCCCCGAAGAAGTCACCGACATGGAACGGCAGGTGAAGGGCCCCAACTGCGAGGTCATCAGCTCGACCTTCGACGAGCCGGCGTCGCGGCATATCCAAGTCTCCGAGATGGTCCTCGAAAAGGCCAAGCGAATGGTCGAATACGGCCACGACGTGATGATCTTCCTCGACTCGATCACCCGGCTGGCCAGGGCCTGGAACGCGGAGTG
The DNA here is from genome assembly GCA_023621895.1 of Planctomycetota bacterium. Taxonomy (GTDB): domain Bacteria; phylum Planctomycetota; class Planctomycetia; order Pirellulales; family Thermoguttaceae; genus JAAYCB01. The sequence continues at coordinate 509 of JAMOAF010000336.1, read as the reverse complement.
CCCCAACTCGGGCAAGATTCTGTCGGGCGGGGTCGACGCCAATGCCCTCCAGCGCCCCAAACGCTTCTTCGGCGCCGCGCGGAGGGTCGAGGAAGGCGGCTCTCTGACGATCCTGGCCACCGCCCTGATCGACACGGGCAGCAGAATGGACGAGGTGATCTTCGAAGAGTTCAAGGGCACCGGAAACCTCGAGATCGTTCTCGATCGGGCGCTGGTTGACAAACGCATCTGGCCGGCGATCGACATCAACGCCAGCGGCACCCGCAAGGAAGAGATGCTGATGGACCCGGAAGAGCACCGGCGCGTATGCATCCTCCGCCGCGTGCTCAACGAGATGAACCCGCCCGACGCCATGGAACTGCTCGTCGACCGGCTCCGAAAAACCAAAACCAACGCCGAATTCCTGATGAGCATGAACATGAAGTGAAAACTGAACCCTTTTCCTGGTTCCCAAGCTCCAGCTTGGAAACCAGATCGTGCCTGCCGGCATGAAAGACTGAACCCTGAAC
>JAMOAF010000401.1 GCA_023621895.1 Planctomycetota bacterium | reverse complement strand
ACTCCTTCGGCGGCAGCGTGTCGACAAGGCCCACGTCGATATACTGCCCGCCCCGAGTCTGCCGGCAATGGATGGCGATCACGTTGCCGCCTTTGTTGAGCGCCGCGGCAGCGGCCTTGGCAACGGGAAACGTCTCATAGCTTGTCGTATAACCGCTGGCGCTCACGGCCCGCTGGCCGTTCAGGTACACTTCAGCGTCCTCGTCATGGTGAAGGATCAGCGCCGGCTCGTGGAGTTCGGCCGAGTCGAGCGTTACCGTGCGGCGGAGCCAGATCTCGCCCGTTTTCCACTCGGTCCCGACGACGGCGCCGGGGGTGCCATCCGTGCCGAATCCACCCGGCCCCCGTTTCCAGCCTGAATCGTCGAAATCGGGCCGTTCCCAGCCGTCGCCGGGATTCTCCGTGGTATAGCGATACACCTGCCCGGAATGCTGCGACGTGGGTGCGATCGTTTTGACGATCGGCGGCGGCAGGTGCAGCCGCCGGTGGGCCTCGGCGAGCGCCTCGGCGTCGATCTTCAGCACCGCACGATCGTAGGTGAGAAGGCCGTTGACCTCGATCTCGACATCGGTCGTCTGGGTGTAAACGGCCGCCGAAAGGCCTTCGCCGACGAGGGGATGGAGGCGCCGCATCAGGCCGATGTAGGCCGCGGCGAGCGCTTCCCGATCTTCAAAGGAACGGTAGCCCCAGTTTTTCTCCGCCTGCCAGGTATGGCCGGCAAGCGGCAACCCCAGGCCGCCGAACTCGCCGAGCACGATCGCGCGGTCCGCTTCCACGGCAGGCCGCGCCGGCCCCGGATAGCGGTGGATATCGAGAACATCGCCGGCGCCCCGGTCGGTCCATCCACTGGCGTTGTTGACCAGCCGGCTGGGGTCGTATCCCTTGATCCAGGTGACGATCCGCTGCGTGTCATACTGGCCCCAGCCTTCGTTGAAAGGAATCCACATGACAATCGAGGGATGGGAGCGGAGCGCATCGATCACGCTCTTCAGCTCGAGCTCGAACTGCCTGGCCGATTCCTCGCTCCGCTTCAGGTCGGGCTGGTCAGCGCGGATCCCGCGGTCGCCGTTGGGCATATCCTGCCAAACCAGCAGGCCCAGCTTGTCGCACCAGTAATACAGCCGGTCGGGCTCCACCTTGACATGCTTGCGCAGCATGTTGCAGCCGATCCGCTTGAGCGTCTCCAGGTCGTAGCGCAGCGCCTCGTCGGTCGGCGCGGTGTAAAGTCCGTCGGGCCACCACCCCTGGTCGAGTGGTCCGTACTGGAAGACGAACCGGTTGTTGAGCATCAGCCGCACCGTGCCCGCGCCGTCCTTGCCGAGCGAGATTTTTCGCATCCCGAAGTAACTCGCGACCTGGTCGATCACTTCGTCGCCCCGTTGCAGGACCACCTCCAGATCGTAGAGGAACGGATCAGCCGGCGACCACAGCTTCGCGCCGCCGATTTCCAGGCGCAGCGGGGCGCCGACCGCACCGCGGGCTTGGGCCACCGTCTTCGAGCCCTCTTTGGCCCTGGCCACAATCGTGTCGCCGGGCATGGCGCCGCTCGTCTCCACGGTCAACTCGGCAACCGCGCGGTCGATGTCCGAAACGACGTGAAGCCGGCCGATCGACGCATCTGGAACCGGTTCCAGCCAAACGGTCTGCCAAATGCCGGTGACGGACGTGTACCAGATGCCGCGGGGATTGAGCACCTGCTTGCCGCGAGGCTGCGTCCCCTGGTCGACCGGATCCCGGACGCTCACCACGATCTCCTGGGCCTGTCCCGGTTTGAGGGCCTTGGTGATGTCGAAGGTGAACGGGTCGTAGCCGCCCCGGTGCGAACCGATCTCGTGCCCGTTGACCCAGACCGTGGCGTCCCAATCGACGGCGCCGAAGCGCAGCAGGATTCGCTGGCCTTGCCAGTCGGCCGGTAACGTGAACTGGCGGCGGTACCAGAGCCGATTGCCGGGCCCGACCGGCTTCATCACGCCGGAAAGCGCCGACTCGACGGCGAAAGGCACCAGAATCTGCCCATCGAAGGCTTCGATCTTCTCTTCGTCAGCCGGACGAATCGCGTATTCCCAAAGGCCGTTCAGGTTATGCCAGTTCTTTCGGACCATCTGCGGGCGGGGATATTCAGCCAGCGGATTGTCGGGCGAGACGTCTTTCGCCCAACGGGTCATCAGCGGACCTTGGGCCGCCCGCCACGGCTCGGCCGAGAGGGCCGCGCCGGCCAGCGCCAGCACAACCGATGCCAGCAGCGGAAACCGGAATTTTGTCATCAGGGGACTCCTTGGGGCAGCATCACGAGGGAGCGTTCGCGTCTTTCCAGCCTTCACCAGACTCCGGCGTTGCCGGACTGGCGGGCGCTGGCGAGACGGCGGGCGCTGGCGAGACGGCGGGCGCTGGCGAGACGGCGGGCGCTGGCGAGACGGCGGGCGATGGCGAGACGGCGGGCGATGGCGAGACGGCGGGCGCTGGCGACGCGGCAGCCGGGTCAACCACTTCGCCAGTCACTTCTAGGCGCAGAATCCGCCCGCCGCCGATGTCGGTGCGGATCAGGATCTGCCCGGTGATCTTGCCGGTCTGCGTGCCGGCGGCGAAGGTGACGGGCACCAGGTGCAACGTGGCGGTTGTGCCTTGGCAAGCGGCGCCGAAACTGAAGCGCGCGTCCGGGCCGGCGATCTCCTTGATCTGGAACGGTTTCTGCCCCTGGATTACGACATTGCGGGTCATGCTGGTGCCGATCCGGACCGGGCCGAGCCCCAAGGGCGACGGGCGGATGGCCACCGCCGGCACCACTTCCCCCACAATGGCGACCGGCAATTGCTGGGCCTCTTCTTTTGCGTCGTTGGTTACGAAGATCACTTGGCCGCGGATGTATCCCGGCGGCGCGGTGCTCTTCAACTTGAATTTGAGCAGGTAGTTCGATTGGGCGCTGGATTGTGCCAGTCGCGCTACGCTCACATCGAGATTGGGATCGTCGTTCTTGACGGCCGTGATCTGCCAGCTCGGAGCCCCGGCGTGGCTGAGCGTAATCTGCCTTTCGACTTCGGTGCCCTCCGGCACCTGCCCGAATGTCACCTCGCCCGGCTCGAGAACCACGTCGGTGCGAATGTAGGAGTAACAGTGGAGCTGGACTTCGGCGGGAAACGGCTTGTCGAAGACCACACGGATCGTGGCATCCTTCCGGCCGGTGAACTGCCGCGTATTGAGCGTCGCGATGATCTCGACTTTCTCATAAGTCTTCAGCGACGGATTGGTGACCTCAACGGCCGTGCAAGTGCAACTGGAGGAAATGCTCTTGATATGGGCATCCTCCAGGTAGATGTTTTCCAGGGGGAAGCGGTGTTCGGCGTTGGCCCCGCGGGCGACCATCCCGAAATCGTGGCTCGTATGGTCGAACATCGCCTTGGCCCAGTCCTGGGCCGCCAGATCGCGAACCGTTGCCCCCAGAAGAACCACGAGCAACAGCGATTTCAATATCCGTCGCATGAAAATTCTCGCTCCGAATCCTTCCTGTCCACGGCACGCATCCGCCGCCATTTTCCGCGTTTTGATGGGTCAGAATCGACCTTCGCCCGCGGCGGCCCGATCCATTATCTCGATCAAAACGCGTAGCTTACCCGACGCGACGCGCTCGGGCAACGGATATTTCCCGACTTCCGGGTCCCCGCCCACAGGCAGGGGAACGGGTGACACTATTCGAGAGGATCGGCGATGTCGATCACGTAGACCTGCCGCGAAAGCTCGTGCACCGAATTGAATCCCAGCATTTTGCCATCGGGCCGCCAGCGCGGGTGCAGATCGCAGCGCGAATAGGTTTCCCGGTAGATCTCCGGCACAAAGTACGTGCCCAGCGGCAGAATGGCCTGGTCCGACATGCGGAGCACCATCAGCTTGCGCTCCCCCAGTTTGTCGGGATAGGTGTCGGTCGCCATCCATTTGCCGTCGTTCGAGAAGACGCCGTGGCCGTCGAAATCGAGCAGCCCGCCGCCAAGCCGCACGTAGTCCGATTTGCCGACCGTGAACAACACATGGCTGTAGACCGCGTCCTCGAACTTGGCGGTCACCATCAGCCTGTCACCGTCGAGCCAATTGAAGTGGGAGCCCCCCCAGCCGTCGGGAAAACAGCGTCTCACGCCGCTGCCGTCGCGGTTGCACGTGAAGGCCGTCGTCTCCCACCTGCGCACTACCTGCTGGTCGGAGAGGTTCTCCACGGACCTGGCGAGCCAGAAAACCTTCGAGCCGTCGCGGCTGAATACCGTGTGGCAGAAGTAAGCCAGCGCCTTGGGGTCCTTGACCTGCGGCATCCTGTCCCGCACCGAGGCGATCGAGACGATCAGCTTCGCCTCGCCGCTTTCCAGATTCACCAGCCACAGCCCGTCGTCCGCCGGCCAGGTCACGTCCCGCCGGGCGTCCTGGCCGTTGCCGCCGTAGCCGTAATCGGGCCGCGTCAACCGGAGCCGCGCGTAGTTGATGCTTACCGCCCACTTGCCGTCCGGGGAGACGGCGCTCACCGGGTAGGGCACGACCCGCCGGGTCTTGTTGGTCATGTCGAAGACCACCGACACGAACTTGCCGTCCACTGAATCGTTGAAGATGAACCGTGTCTGCGGCGCGGTGGCCAGCCAGTGGGCCATCGTCGCTTCCTGAAAATTCCAGCAGCGCGTCTCGGTGAGCGGAACGAAGCGATTGTTGTCTTCCGCGTCGACGACCCCGAGCACCGCGACGTCATTCTCGGTTGCCAAACGGCCCTTGACGTCGGTCTCCAGGACCGTGGCGTACCGCCCGTCCGCGCTCCAGGCATTGATCGCGTAATAGCTCGCGAAGAGATGATCCTTGGGCCCGGAAGTGATCGCTCGCGGCGCGGAGTACTTGGGAAACTCCGCCGCCGCTCCAACCCCTGTTGCCATCGCCGCGATAAGCAGAACGAGACGTCTCATGCCGTATCCTCCGAGAATTGTGGTTTGCAGGTGAGCGTGGAACCGATCCGGCTCGCCCTCCCCTCCCGATACCACATGGAAGCGTGATGCGCGGATAGGGTGGTGCAGAGCGGTCCAGCCCGAGCAGGCGGAGGGGCTGGCGCCGCTGCCGGAAACCAAACCGATTCTCACAGCCAATATGGAGCGCCGCCCCACCAAGAGCCAGCCAAACAACAGCGCGACGGCCAGGAATTCTCATCCTACCAGCGAGTCCGTTTGGCGGCCAGAGCCCGGGCAGTTTCCCGCGGGCCACCGTGTCCGACTGCCGCGGAGGCCTGTCATCCGGCAGGCGAAGACCGGCTCGGCGATTGGGACGCAACAATTGCTGATTTCATCCAAACGCAACGGCGTCAATAGACCGCTTCGAAGGCGTTGCGAAAGTGCTCGATCCGCGGCCGGCCGCGGCCCTGCGGCCAGGTCACCGCCACGATGTCGAACCGCGCGGCGCAGTGAAGC
>JAMOAF010000629.1 GCA_023621895.1 Planctomycetota bacterium | reverse complement strand
GGGGCTGGCTTAGGGGTGTCCCTTCGGGACGGGCAGCGCAAACGAGCGCACGACACAGGGTTGCACCCGGGGCTGGCTTAGGGGCGTCCCTTCGGGACGGGCAGAGCAAACGAACGCCCGACCCAGGGTTGCACCCTGGGCTGGCTTAGGGGTGCCCCTTCGGGACGGGGCGGGCAAACGAATTGGGGCATGGCGAAGTGAAAACCTTAGCCGTCACCAACCCGGCGCTGTTTTCATTGCCATCAAAAGACAACCGTGGAACAAAACGGCCAAACCAGAATAGACCAGTTTTCACCTCCCCAACGCTGACCACAACTGCCGCCTCTGCTTGTCCTGTTCGACTTGTTCCACCCTGCCGAGGGGCACTCCCGACCTTCGTGGGGCTGCTACCGCGAGCGACGGAAGATGTTTGCCGATAGAGCGCCAGCGTAGCGTCATGGCTTCGCGCGTTTCGCACTGAATAGACCAGCTTGCGCGCTGTTCCGGGACTGGGGCTATGCGGCGATGGCGAGAGAGTGGGGGTTGTTTGTCCCCGCGGGCGTTGTGTATACTTAATTTTATCGTGGGCGGGTTCTTACGTACGGCTAATGTACTGGCCGCATCGTTTTCGGTAAGATCCTGGCAGCGGTCTTCGTGAAGCGGCGCGGGGGCGCGCCGCAATTCGATTTGCCGATCAGGGCCGATGCACTGCGAGCGATGGCGGCCAATCTGGCCACGCGCCTCCGATCGCCCCGGCCCCTCGCGGATTTGATGATTCTTCCGCGTCATTCGGCGCAAACGCGCGCACACCGGTACTTATCGGTGTCTGCATAGCCGACTCAACCGGCCGCTGCCGGACAGGAGCCGCCGCGCGCCGCCCGCTCCACCCTGCGCATTTGCGCAGCACTCCCCGTGAAGCCTGCTTCCGGGTTCGCGGAAAACTAGTTATTTCACACCTTGTTATTGAAGGATGGTGCCGTGTGAGTTCCCTGCATCGGTGGAGCGTGACTCATTGGTGGAAACGCCGCTGCGGCGGCCAGGACGTGTTGCGGCTGGCCGTGCCGCTGGTAATCTCCACCTGCTTTTGGACAATCATGAGCTTCACCGACCAGATGTTCTTGCTCTGGCACTCGAACACGGCGATGGCCGCGGCCATGCCCGCGGGCCTGCTGCACTTCACGGTACTCTGCATTCCCTTCGGGATCGTGACCTATCTGGCCACGTTCGTCGCGCAATATCACGGGGCGGGGCGGCCGGGCAGGATCGGCCTGGTGCTCTGGCAAGGGATCTGGCTGTCGCTGGCGGCCTCTCCGCTCGTGCTCGCGACCGTCCCGGCGGCGCCCTGGCTGTTTGACCTCCTCGGCCACGAGGCCAAGGTCGCAACCGCCGAGGTCGCCTACTACCAGGTGCTCGCGTTCGGGGCGGGCGGGACGCTGATTTCCACGGTGTTTGCCGCGTTCTTCATCGGCCTTGGGCGGACCGGGATGGTGATGATCGTCGACGCCGTCGCCTGCATCGTGAACATCGTCCTGGATTACGCCTTGATCTTCGGCTGTTGCGGGCTGCCCGCCTGGGGCATCGAGGGCGCTGCCTGGGCAACGGTGATCGCGCAGTGGTTGGCCGTGGCCGTTTACTGGCTGATCCTGCGGCGATCCCCCTACCACCGGATCTGCCGGGTGGCCGCCGGCTGCCGCTTCGATTCATCCGCGATGGCGCGGATTCTCCGCTTTGGAGGACCGAATGGGCTACAGTTCTTCCTGGAGAACACCGGCATGATGCTGCTGCTGTTCGTCATCGGCCGGCTGGGCGAGGAGGCCATGGTGGCTACCAACTTGGCATTTAACATCAATTACCTCGTCTGGCTGCCGATCGGCGGCTTGGGCACCGCCGTCGCCACGATCGTCGCCCAGCAGTTGGGGCGCGGCAAGCCCGAGCTGGCCGCCCGCGCCACCTGGACGGCATTCTCGATCGCTTTCACTTATACCGGCCTGCTCGGCGCGCTCTACATCCTCGCGCCGGACGTGTTTCTCATCGGCCATGCCGCCGGAGTGTCGCCGGAACGGTTCGCCGAATTGCGATCGATCACGACCGTCCTGCTGCAATTCGTGGCCGCCTACTGCCTCTTCGATGCGATGAACATGATCTTCGCCAGCGCGATCAAGGGCGCGGGCGATACCCGCTTCGTCCTGGTCACCGCGCTGCTCTTCTCGCCGATGCCGGTTGTGGCAAGCTGGCTGGGCGTCGCCTGGCTCGGCGGCGGGCTGATCTGGTGCTGGTCGGCCGTCACGGTCTGGGCGTGCCTGCTCGGGACGGTCTATCTTGCCCGCTTCCTCCAGGGAAACTGGCGCAACATGCGGGTCATCGACATCGCGGGCAGGGCGGAATTCTCGTAGCGGTCCCTGCCGCCCTCCACTCCGCTCTCAGGCTTCCTCTCCCGGCGGCTGGATGAGGTACTTCTTCATCCGGTGGCGGAGCGTGTTTCGACTGATGCCCAGCATCCGCGCCGCGCGGACCTGGTTGTAGCCGCACTGGCGCAGCGCCCGGTCGATCAAGGCCTCCTCAACCAGGTCGATCAGGTTCGCGAGGGCCCCCGTGTCGGCCCGCTGGAGAATTTCGGCGACCAGGCCGGCCACCCGCTCCTTCAATCCAGCAATCAACTCACCGTGGCTCCCCGGCGCGGCGGCTCCCTCCTGATCGCTTTCGAACTCCACGTGTTCTGCTCTCAGCACGTCGCCCTTGCACATCAGGACCGCCCGCCGCAGGCAGTTCTCCAGCTCGCGGACGTTGCCCGGCCAATTGTGCGACTTCAGGCGCTGGACGGCCTCGTCGGCCAGGTAGTGCACCGTCTTGCCGTACTCTTGGGCGAACCGGCCGGCGAAGTAGTTGACCAGGGCCGGCACGTCGTCGAGACGCTCGCGCAGCGGAGGCAACTCGATCGAGATGACTTTCAGCCGGTAGTAGAGGTCCTCGCGGAACCGGCCGCGCTCGACCTCCTCGTCCAGGTTCTTGTTGGTGGCCGCCAGGACGCGGACGTCGACCTTGACGGTCTCCGTGCCGCCGAGCCGCTCGAGCTGGCCATCCTGGAGCACGCGCAGCAGCTTGGCCTGCGTGCCCAGCGACATGTCTCCGATCTCGTCGAACAGCAGGGTGCCCCCGTGGCACCGTTCGAATTTGCCCGCATGCGCCCGGTACGCGCCGGTGAATGCGCCCCGCTCGTAGCCGAACAGCTCGCTCTCGAACAGCGCGTCGGGAATCGCGGCGCAGTTGACCGCCATGAACGGCTTGTCGCGCCGATGGCTGTGGTGGTGGATCGCCCGGGCGACGAGCTCCTTGCCCGTCCCGCTTTCGCCCGAGATCAACACGGTGACGTCTTGCTGGGCGACGCGGCCGATGAGCTTGAAGACCTCCTGCATGCGGCGGCTGTTGCCCACGATCCGCACGAGCTCCCAAGCGGCGGGCGTGACCTTGGTCATCGAGCTCGGCGCCCGCACGATCTGCTGCATCAGGCGGCTGACCTCCAGGGCGTCGGCCGCGATCCGCTTCAACCCTTCGCCCTCCAGCGGTTTGGGCAGATAGTCGTAGGCGCCGAGCGTCATCGCTTCGATGGCCGTGTCGGTCGTTCCGCACGCGCTCGTCACGATCACCGGAGTCTTGATCCGGGCCCGCCTGATTTCGGAGAGCGTTTGCAGCCCGTCGAGCCCCGGCGCGTCATGGTCCAGGAAGATCAGATCGAACGCTTCCAATTGCAGCCGGCCGAGCCCCGCGGCCCCGTCGCTTGCGACGGCCAACTCGTGGCCCTCGTTGGCAAACAGCCGCGTCAATTGGCGCACCAGCGCCTCATCGCTGCCGACGATCAGGATCTTGCTCATGATCTGCCGTCCTTCGCTCGGCGGCCCCGTGTTCGCCGAGCGCGTGGCCCTCTTTGGAGCCCGCTCCACCGCTCAGCGAGCATCGTCGAGCACGAGCATCGCCTTGACCACGCCGTCGCCGTAGCCGGCCACCAACTCGAAGGCGGACCCGATTTGGCCAATGGGAAAATGGTGGGTCAGCATCGGGCGGGCGTCGATCCGCCCCTCGGCCATCCAGCGGATTGCCGCTGCCATGCACCCCTCCTGCCGCCGGACGTTGCGGAAAGTCAACTCCTTGACGCGCATCGCGTGGATGTCGAAGCAGACTTCCTGCGCAGCCGGGATGCCCACAATGACGAGCGTCCCGCCCGGCGCGAGCATCCGCATCGCCTCGCCGATGCAGGCCGGATCGCCCGAGCATTCGAAGACCGCGTCCAATCCGGATGGTTCCCGCTTGAGAATCCGCTCGACCGGCCCGTCGCGGCCATCGCCCGTCCAATCCGCGCCGCACGTCTCGGCAACCGCCCGCCTGGCCGGCAACAGATCGGTGGCGTAGGCCGTGAGGCCTTCCACTTGGGCCTTGGCGCAGAGGAGAACGCTCAGGCCGATCGGCCCCGTGCCCAGGATGCCGATCCGCTGGCCGGCCGCCAGGCGGCCGAGCCGCACCGCGTGCAGACCGACCGAAAGCGGTTCGACCAACGCCGCGTCGTCGAGCGACAAGGCGTCCGGGATGGCAAGGCAGTTTCGCCCCGGCAATACCCGGTACTCCGCCACCGCGCCCGCCGCCTCGCCCGGCGTGCCCATGAACGTCAACTCGCGGCAGGTGTTCGAACGCCCGCGGGCGCACTGGTCGCAACGGCCGCAGGTGAACGCCGGATCGACGGCCACGCGAGTCCCCGCCGCCAGGCCGGAACCGGCGCCGGCCTCGACCACCGTGCCCGAGCATTCGTGGCCCAATGTCGCCGGGTACTGCACGCGGCGGTCGGCGATCCGGCCGTGGACGTAATAGTGCACATCCGACCCGCAGACCCCCACGCGGTCAATCCGCACCTTCACTTCGTCGTCTCTGGCGATGGCCGGTTCGGGTACATCGGCAAACTCGATCTTTCGCAGGGCGGTGAACCGGGCCTCTCGCATCCAGGTCTCCTCTCTCGCGTGCAAATGCTCTTGGGGAAAACGATCCGGCAGAGCAGCGATCGGCCCGTCGCCGCCAAGACGCCGCTTGCTGCCTTGTTTATTGTCGCGGACAACCGTTGACAAAAAAAGCCCCACTTGCGGCCCCCCCCGTCGCTACGACGCGTAGGGTGGTCCAGAGCGACCCATTTCTCGGCGGAATGCACTGCCGCGGCATGCACCGTCAGGCAAAAAAACCGGCAACACCGAGACGCCAGCGCCGGCCCACCACGAGGCGCCACTCAACGGTCGCGCTGGCCTCGCTTACGCGTCGGGTTATGATGGCAAGAGAGCCGCCGCTCAACGGTCGCGCTGGCCTCGCTTACGCGTCGGGTTATGATGGCAGGCGGAAGACCTGTAGGGTGGTCCAGAGCGACCCATCCCTCGGCGGAATGCGCTGCCGCGACACGCACCATCAGACAAAAAAC
>JAMOAF010001133.1 GCA_023621895.1 Planctomycetota bacterium | reverse complement strand
TCCGCCTTGACTAGCGACACATCCTTCGGCGGTACGCATCCCTTGAAGAAGCGGCTGCGTATCTCATAACCGCCCGCCACGTTCGGAAAACCGACAGCAAAATACCTCGGCGATGTGTGCGCACAGGCCGCCGGCCAGCGCCAGAAGGAAGTGCCAGGGGCTGACCGCGCCGGTTGTCCAACTGGCTGCCGCCGTTCCGAGCACAACGCAAGCCGGTGTGAGCAACAGGAACGGAACCCGCATGGGGCCCAGGAAGTTCTTTAGATTGTGCATGGTTAAGAGCAGAAGCCGTTCGCGCTTTGGAAAGCTGGTGGCTGGTGGCTGGTGGCTGACTAATGGCTTTCACTTTCCGTTATAATGGATTCCACGCCATTGGAGGACCCGCCCCATGAAGAGCCCGTTTCCCGGCATGGACCCCTACCTCGAACCCCACTGGCCGGGGCTGCACACGCAGCTTGTGGCGCTGGCGAGTGCCGAGTTGAATCGGCTCTTGCCCGATGATCTGGTGGCGCGCCCGGAGGAACGCCTGGCGATCGAGAACAGCGACGAGGCAGCCCGGGCGGTGGTCGCGGACGTGACGGTCAGCCAACCGGATGCCTCGGATACCGCCGAAGGGGGCTTGGCGATTTCGGCGCCGTTCAAGCTGATGATAGACTTGGAGCCGTTGACCGAGCGGTTCATCCGGATTCTCCGCGCGGACGACGGCAGACTGATCACGGTCATCGAGCTGATCAGCCCGGCGAACAAGATCGGCGCGGGGTTGGAGCATTATCTCCAAAAGCGCAGTGAACTACTCCGGGGCGGAGTGCACGTCGTTGAAATCGACCTGGTTCGCCGCGGAGACTGGCGCGGGCTGCTGCGTCCGCATGTCTGCCCTCTGGAGGCGATCTCGCCCTATCGCGTCACGATTCGCGTGGGCGGGCGGCAGACGGCGTACCTGTATCCGATCTCGATCCGAGAACCGCTGCCAGGCGTCTCGATCCCGCTGCGGCCCGGAGACAAAGAATTGAAGCTGGCTCTCCAGCCGCTTCTCGACGAGGCGTACGAGGGGGGGCGCTACGGCCGCACGCTGGACTACCGGCAGACGCCCAACCCACCGCTGGAAGGCGACGACCGGGCGTGGGCAGAGACGCTGATCGGGAGCAGGGGGGCAGGGCGGTAGCCGTGGGCATGTGCATTGGGCGGGCTACCGTGGTAGAATCCCCTTGCTGTTTCGATCACCCGTCAAGCCACCCACCCCGAGCAAGGCGACAGCCATGAAACGAATCCTCCTGGTTCTTGCCGCGATTTGCATCTTCTCGCTGGCCGCGCACGCTGAAGATGCCCGCCTCCAACCTCCCAAGGACTTGAACGGCTACTTCCCGTTCAATCCGCCTTCCTCGTTGAGTGATTGGGAAGCGCGGAAGGAATATGTGCGGCGGCAGATTCTCGTCGCGGCGGGGTTGTGGCCGATGCCGACGAAGATGCCGCTCAATCCGGTGATCCACGGCAAGATCGACCGGGAAGAGTATACGGTGGAGAAGGTTTACTTCGAGAGCCTGCCGGGGTTCTATGTCACGGGCAACCTGTATCGGCCGAAGAACCTCAAGGGCAAGGCGCCGGGCGTGATGTGCGCGCACGGGCACCGGCAGGACGCGCGGCTGCACCTGGCCACCGAAGAGTCGGTGCGCCGGGAGATCGCCGCCGGGGCTGAGCGATTCGAGAGCAGCGGCCGCGGCACGTACCAGGCTCTCTGCGTGCAGCTTGCGCGGATGGGCTGCGTCGTCTGGCAGTGGGACATGCTCAGCGATTCGGATTCGATCCAGTTGCCCCGCGAGGTCGTGCACACGTTCGCCAAGCAGCGGCCGGAGATGAACACGGTGGAGAACTGGGGGCTCTACAGCCCACAGGCGGAGGCGCACGCGCAAAACATCATGGGTTTGCAGACCTGGAATTCGGTGCGGGGCCTCGATTTTCTGCTCAGCCTGCCCGAGGTGGACCCGCAGCGGACCGCGATCACCGGCGCCAGCGGCGGCGGCACGCAAACGATGCTGGCGGCGGCGATCGACGACCGCATCCAGCTCTCCTTCCCCGTGGTGATGGTCAGCACGGCAATGCAGGGCGGCTGCACGTGCGAGAACGCCTCGTTGCTGCGAGTCAACACCGGCAACGTCGAGTTTGCCGCTCTCTTCGCGCCGAAGCCGCAGGGGATGAATTCGGCGGACGACTGGACCAAGGAGATGGCCACGAAGGGATTTCCCGAGTTGCAGCAGCTCTACGCGGCCTACGGCGCCAAGGATAAAGTCTTTCTCCAGCGCGGCGAACATTTTCCGCACAACTACAACGCCGTCACCCGCTCCGCCTTCTACACGTTCCTCAACAAGCACTTCAAGCTCGGCCACCCGTCGCCGGTCATCGAGCGCGATTTCGAGCCGCTCGCGCGCGAGCAATTGACCGTCTGGGACGAGGCGCACCCCGCGCCGAAGGCCGCCGACCCGGATTTCGAACGCAAGCTGCTCAAGTGGCTCAGCGACGACGCGGAAAAGCAGCTCCGCGCCGCCGCCGCGACGCCCGACGGCTTGCGCGCGCAGATCGGCGGGGCCGTTGAAGTGCTCATCGGCCGCAATTTTGCCGGTGCCGGCCGGGTCGAGTGGGTCCTCAAGGACAAGCAGGATCGCGGCGGTTTTGTCGAGATGACTGGAACGCTGCTCAACACAACCTACCAAGAGGAAGTAAATCTCGCCTGGCTCCAGCCGAAGGATTGGAGCGGGCGGGCCGTCGTCTGGCTCGGCGACAACGGCGCCGCGGCGCTCCGCGAGCGCGGCGGGAGCATCAAGCCAGCCGTGATGAAGCTCGTTGCGGGCGGCGTGGCGGTTCTCGGCGCCGATCTGCTCTTTCAAGGCGGCGAACCCGTGCGGCAGACGCGCGTGGTCGCCAACCCGCGCGAGTTCGCCGGCTACACGTTCGGTTACAACCACGCACTGTTCGCCCAGCGAACGCACGACGTGCTCTCCATCGTCAGTCTCCTCCGCAAGGGAGCGCCGGGCGCGCCGCCGAGTGCGAAATCGGTCGCCGTTGCCGGTTGGGGCAGCGCCGGGCCGATCGCCGCCGCCGCCCGCGCCGTGGCCGGCCAGGCCATCGACCGCGCCGCCGTCGATACCGGAGGCTTTCGCTTCGGCAAGTTGCTCGACTACCGCGATCCGATGTTTCTTCCCGGCGGGGCGAAGTATCTCGATCTGCCGGGGATGATCGCGCTCGGCGCCCCCGGCGAACTCTGGCTTGCCGGCGAGGGCGATGAGCCGGAGATCGTTGCCGCGGCTTATCGTGCTCACTCGAAGATCGAGAACCTCGCCACCTTCACCGGCGACGCCGGCCAAAAAGAAGCCGCGGCTGCCGCATGGCTGCTGAAGTAGAGAGTTTCAATGCGATTGGGGTAGTCCCATGCTCGCGGCCGGTGCGCTTGGCTCGCGGTCAAACCAAGAAAGACGCCGTGAGAAGGGAGACAATTCCCGTCAACGATTACCAGGAGCACGGTTATGCCTGACAATCTCGCTTCGTCCAATCCTCGCCGCGTTTCGCGACGTTCGGTCCTCCGGGCGGCAGCCTCGGCCGCGCTGGGCGCCCGTGTGATCGGGATGCCGAGAGCCTTCGGCGCGCCGATGGTCTTAACGGTCGGGAACAAGCTGCCGCCGGCCAGGCCGAGGCCGGACCTGGTCGACAAGGATTCAGTTCCCGGCATCGAGGTAATCCAATTGACCACCGAGACGGGCGTGGGGTCGTCGCACCTGTATATGGAAGCCCAGGTGTTCGCGCCCGACAGCAAACGTTTCCTGCTGCACCGGGCGGCCACGGCCCATGGCGGCAGCCGGTCGGACCCGGAGCATCAATACCTGCGATGCGACCTGGACGACGATTGTTCGCTGCACCCGATCACCGAGGAAACGGGCGCCGTCGCGCCGAGCGTCTCGCCCGACGGGAAGTTCGTCTACTACTTCGTCGACGAGACCCGGCCGGGCGGCGGACGTTTTTCCCTCAAGCGGGTGAATCTCGATGGCACGGACCGCCAAACCCTGCTGGTCGTCGACGGACCTCTGCCGGACACGAACTTCCGGGCGAGCAAGCTCTACGTGTTATCAACGATCGCTTCCGACGGGAAGCGATTGGCCGTCTCGGCGTTCCTGGGCGATGGGAACACGCCCAACGCGCCGTTCGGACTGCTCGTGTTCGACCTCGTGCGGCCGAGCGTGCGGCTCGTGCTGCACGGACCGACGTGGTGCAACGTTCACGGGCAGTACTGCCGGTCGTTGGATGCCGAAGTGAGTCACGACATTCTCATCCAAGAAAACCATGAATGCGAAATCGACGAGCGCGGCGGGATCAAGAAGCTCGTCGGTGGCCAGGGGGCGGACATTCACGTGATCCGCGACGACGGCACGCAGTTCCGCAACATGCCCTGGGGCCGCGACGGGAACGAGTTCTGCCAGGGCCATCAGTGCTGGCGGGGGCAGACCACTTGGGCGATCACGAGCACCGGCACGCGCAAACCGCCGGAAGCCCAATTGATCGAGGGGCACGCCGCCCCGCACGCCGGGCACGTGGGCATCGCCACGCCCGGCGGTGTGCGCAACGACTTGAGCCGCGGCTTCACGAATCCCAAGTTCTATCACTTTGCGACCGACCTGGCGGGAAAGCGGCTGATCAGCGACGCGGGCCCCCTGGGCGTGGAGGCGAAGATCTTCACGGCCGAGTTCGGCGAGCCCGGAAAAGACCCTCTGGCCGCGTGGCGCTACCTGCTCAGTCCGCGTTCGACGTGCAAAAAGGAAGCCCACATCCACCCGTTCCTCTCGCCCGACGGCAAGCTGGCGTTTTTCAACTCGGATGAGACCGGCCGATTGCAGGCGTACATGGTCCGCGGCCTGTAGGCGGCGGCCGCGCCACCGAGCGCTCCCGGAGGTCTCATGAAGACGTTCCTTTCGATCGGGCTTTGCCTCGTTGTTCCAGCGGCCGCGTTTGCCGCCGGCGCGAAGCCTCCCAACATCGTGCTGATCATCTCCGACGACCACGCGTGGACCGACTACGGTTTCATGGGACACCCGTTTATCGAGACACCGAGGCTCGATAGACTTGCGGCCCAAAGTGCGGTGTTTACCCGCGGCTACGTGCCGACGGCGCTCTGCCGCCCCGCGCTGGCCACTTTGGCCACCGGGCTTTACGCCCACCAGCACCGGATCAGCGGCAACGATCCGGCGCTGCTTCCTTCCATCACCGGCCCCCGCGGCAAGGCAAAGCGGGGCGAGCCGGCCGAATACGCCGCGCTTCGCGAGAAGCTGATTTCGCAGCTTGACAGGCGCCCGACGATCGCCGGGCTGCTCGGCCGGCAGGGTTACCTCAGCCATCAGTCGGGCAAGTGGTGGGAGGGGAGTTACCGGCGCGGCGGATTCACCCACGGCATGACGCGCGGCT
>JAMOAF010000989.1 GCA_023621895.1 Planctomycetota bacterium | reverse complement strand
TGGCCAGTTCTTGGCGAATCCGCCGTTTTCGCGCGTGCGGGTTTCCGCCGCTATCCCGATCCGAGGCTGGCCGCACCGCCGATGCGAGTGGCCCGCCCCCGTGCGGCATTCGCAGGTCAACGACTATCCAAAACTGACTTTGAACGAAGAGGAAATCATATATGGCTACAGCCAATTCCAACCTTGTCCACTGTGATCACTGCGCCAAGGACGTCGAGTATCACTACGATCCGCTCAACCATTGGAAGCATCTCCTGTTTTCCGTGTGTTCCCTCGGGTTGTGGTTGCCGTTCTGGCTTTTCGCAACCTTAAGTCCGAGCAAGCTCTGCAACCAGTGCGGCAACCCCTTGTGGAGCACCGACGTTGCCCCGTCGCCCCCGTCGCGACGAAAACCATCGTAGTCCGCAGCCGCTGACGCTCTCCGCTGGCCCGGCGGGGACCGTCCCGTTTTTCGCTCAGAAACACCGCTTCCGATGCCGTCCACGAGCTGTCGGCCGGGAATAAGCGGGACAGTCCCCGCCAGCGGCGCAACACTACCCCCTCTTTGCTGGGGAATGCGTGATTGGCCTGGACACGCTGCGAACCATCGCATACGCTTCCAAACCAATTCCGAGCGAACTTGCCCGTTTACCCGGCCTGCCGAGCTGCCGGCCGGCTCGATAAAATGAGAATCGGTGGTTTTTGAGACGGAAGGTTCCCAAGCCGGAGCTTGGGAACCCGGGATGGGCCGGAGCTTGGAAGTCGGGGATTTTTTTCCGGGTAGGGAAACCAGGAGCCTTTGGACAGGAGGAATAGGCGATGAACTTCAATTTCTTCGATTGGTTGCGAGCGGGCGTGAAGCAATCCGTCATCCTGGGCGTCAACGACGCGGTGGACTGTCTCGGCACGTGCCACGAAAAAGACGATGTCCAGCAACGCCTGATGGGGTTCTTGCAGGACTCACCGGCCACCGCTGCCCCGCGCCTTGGCTCCAGCAACCGGGGTAAGAAGCTCGGCCGAACACTCAAACAGATTCAGGCCGACTCGGTCAAGGCTTCTTAGGCGATAATCCCCGAGTGGGCGATGGTCATCGTCCGCCTAGGCATCGATCAGAAAGACGTGAAAATCGGCAACGAGGTGTAGAACGAATTCCTCCGGATGGTCGGCCGGTCGCGTCGAGGCGAAATGCCACCCGGTCCGCGAGAGGCCGGCTTTGCCGGCGCTCGTCCGGCGCGCGGCATGGACCGGCCCTCGCCGGCGGGCCACCCAAACCGCTTTCTGTCTCTCCCGATCCAGCCCCGGTCAAACCGGCGCAAGAAACGGGGTAGACCATGGATTTCGAGCTCGAAAGAGAACTCGTCCGCCTGTTTTGGGAGTGCGTCAGTGCTCACTGCGCCGCGGTCCAGGCCATCGTGACCGGCCCGGGCGATAAAGCCGCGCCGCCCGAGGACGCCAAAAAGCTTCACAAGGGCGTTGCCAAACGGACGCGGAAGCGGCGGCCTCCGGGCAAGAAAGCCGCCGAGAGAGAGGCCCGCGACGCGGAAGACGCCTTGCCCAATCAGTCTCTGGCCATGTTCCATTTCTCGCGGCTACGGATCTTCCTCAAAGAAATCGCCGATTGGACTGCTTCCCTTCCCGCGGCGCCGGGCGGGCTGGTCAGTCAGATCGGCTCGGTTTGCCACGATCTGCTGGATCGAGCGCGGACCGCGCCCGACCTGGTCGCCCTGCTGGCGGAATCGAATCTGCGCCTGCTTGGCGCCGAGGGGCTCCTCCTCGTGCAGCCTGGCGAGCCGGCCGGCAGCCAGCCGATTGAAGAGGGCGGCGCGCCGGCGAAGGTCGCAACGCGTCAGGCCAGGCCGGTTCCCGCCGGCACGATCGACCCCTGGAAGGAAGGCGGCAAGGCCAGGCGCGGGAGCATCGACGGCCGGATGCTCGACGCAATTCTGAAGGACCCGACGGCGATTGCCTGGACCGCCGTCCGCTGGGCTGAGCACCTCAAGTGCGCCAGGTCGTCCGTGACCGCGGCGCAAACCTGGAAGGAATTGCAGACGATCCGGAGGGAGCAGAAATAAGACGGCTGATGGCCGGCGGACCGGGCAAGGTCCATCGCGCAAGACAGCAGGCCGCCCAAGCGGCCGTTCGAACGCGTTGCCCTTTCGATGAACAGCTTCCCGGTGGGCAGTCCCTCCCGCGCGATCCCGCCCTGGCAACCCGCCAACCGGCCGCGGGGTCATTCCGCGACCAGACGGTATCCAACCCCCGGTTCGGTCAGGATGTAGCGCGGCCGGGCCGGCTCGGCCTCCAACTTACGGCGCAAACTGGCGATAAACACGCGAAGGTAGTGTGTCTCTTGCGAGTCTTGCGGTCCCCAGACCTCCCTGAGCAGAAAACGGTGTGTCAGCACCTTGCCCGAATGCTTTAGTAGGGTGACCAGCAGCTTGTACTCCAGGGGAGTCAGATGGACCTCCTGGTTTGCTCGAAATACCAGCCGTGCCGCAAGATCGACCCGCACGTCGCCGATCGACACGACCGTTGAATCGGCGGCGGGCCGGTTGGCGTGCCGCAGCGAAGTCCGCATCCGCGCGAGCAATTCACCGACTCCGAAGGGCTTTGTTACGTAGTCGTCGGCCCCGGCGTCGAGGGCCTCGACCTTCTGCTTCTCCTGGTCCCGTGCGGACAAAACGACGATCGGGGCGCTGAGCCATTCCCGGAGCCTTCGCAAGACCTCCTGGCCATCGATCCCCGGAAGCCCGAGATCGAGGATCACCAGGTCCGGCGGCTGCTGAGCCGCCAGCCGCAGGCCTTCCTCCCCGGTCCCGGCCTCGGCCACACGGTAGCCCTCGGCGGCCAGCGACACCCGCAAGAAACGCCTGATCGGCTGCTCATCCTCGATAATCAAAACTAGGAGGCTGGCTGGCTGCATGGCTCGTCCGGCTCACAACGACCCTTGCCGACCGATTCATTCTACGATGACTTGTGGTGCGTTCACAGGCAGAGGGAGCCGAAGGAGGAAGTCGGCGCCTCCGCCGGGCCGGTTGGCGGCGGTGATCTTGCCGCCATGGGCCTCGGCCACCGCGCGGCATATCGCCAATCCGAGCCCGCTCCCTCTCCCCGAGTCGGCGATCGGAGAAGCCCGATAGAACTTCTCGAAAATGCGATCCTCCGTTCCGGCAGCGAGTCCCGGGCCGTCGTCAGCCACCGAAACGGCCAGCCATTTCCCCTCCGGGATTGCCGTAATCGTGACTCGGGTTCCCTCCGGCGTGTAGCGCGCCGCGTTTTCCAGGAGATTGACAAACACCTGCTCCAAAAGCAAACCATCGACATGGATCAGGGGCAGATTCGCCGCCAGCCGAACCTCCACCGGGTGATTCTCCAATTCCCGGCGAGTGCGATGCAGGGCGGAACCGACGATCTCCTCCAGCACGTGCCACTGCCTGTTGGGCGCCGATGCTCCGGATTCCAATCTCGACATTTGCAGGATGTTCTCCAGCAATCGGCCGAGGCGACTGGCTTCGTCGGCGATGGTGTGAAGCAATTCCCGGCGCGTCGGTTCATCAGGCGCTGCCTGGAGCAGACTGCTGCTGGCGCCCGCAATCGCCGCAAGCGGCGTCTTCAAATCATGCGAAACACTGCTCAGAAGCGTGCTGCGAACCTGTTCTGCCTGGGCCTGGATGCGTGCCTCGGCGGCGGTTAATGCCATTTGATCCCGCTCCACGGCCAGGGCAAGCTGGCCGGCGCACGCGTCCAGCAGAAGCCTCTGATCCGGCTCCAGCAGGCGCTCGCTCTCGTCTGCCCGCACGGCAATCACTCCCACCGTCTGCTGCGACGCGGTGAGCGGAATAAACAGTGCGGGGGCATTGGGCAGCGTGTCGGTCCCCGCGCCGGCGATCTGATCGTGCTCGACAACCCATTGCGCCACCAGCGGGCTGACCGGGTGCCCGGCGATGGTCGTCGCCTCGCCAAAGGCGAGTTCAAGTGCATCTTTCTCGTGGCGCAGATAAACGGCCACCTCGGCGCCGCAGAGGTCGGCAACCTGCTTGCCGGCCGCTGCCGCGAGGAACGCACTGCCCGACAGCGAACTGAGTTGCCGGCCGAGGTGGTACAAGGCCGACGTCCGCCGCTCTCGCAAGCGAGAGCTCTCGACCTGGTTCTTGAGCCGAGCCGTGAGCGTGCTGATCACAAGGCCGATGGCGAGCATCACACCAAAGGTGAGCAAGTATTCCGTGTCGGCAATGGCCAAGGTGATTTCTGGTGGGACGAAGAAGAAATCGAAAACCAGCACCGCCTCAACGCTCGCCAGGACTGCCGGCGCGCGCCCCCAACGGAATGCAACGTAAGCGACGGCGGCCAGGAAGACCATCACCACGTTGGCCTCGGCCAGGTGAAGCATCGTGAACAAGGCAGCCAACGCGCCGGCGGCGGCCACGGCGCCGCTGGCGAAGACATGGGGAAGCCAGCGCTTTGGAACATTCGCCGTGCGCGTTCGCACCTTCTCTTCCGAATCCTTCTCTCCATGGATCACGTAGACATCGATCACACCGCTGCTGTCCAGCAGATCGTCGACGACCGTGCTGGTTAGCAGCCGCTTCCATCGCGGCTGATGGGTCTTGCCGATGAAGATCTTGGTCACATTGCGGCTGCGGGCGAAATCCAGAATGGTCGCCGCAACATCCTGACCCAAAAGTGTAACCGTCTCCGCGCCAAGTTGCTCTGCAAGGCGGAAGTGCCGGGCGATCTGCTCTTTCTTGCCGCGGCTGTCCGCCATGCCGCCAAGGTCCACGGAAACGGCGATCCAAGGGGCGTCGAGGGCCGCAGCCATGCGTTTTGCGGTGCGGATCACCCGCGCGGTAGTGGGGCTTGGACCGACGCAGACCAGCAAGCGATCCGCCGTCGCCCATGGCTGAAGGACCGCCTTGTGACGCCGCACCGATTCCACGTCGCTATGCAGCCGCTGGGCGGCATGGCGGAAGGACATTTCCCGCAGCGCGACGAGGTTCGACTTCTGAAAAAAGCTCTGCATTGCCCGCTCGGCTTGCTGGGGAATGTAGACCTTTCCGGCCTGTAGACGCGCGAGCAATTCCTCGGGAGAAACGTCCACGAGCTCCAGGTCGTCCGCCGAGTCGAAGACGTGGTCGGGCACGGTCTCCCGCACCCTGATCCCGGTCACCTGGCCGATCACGTCGTTCAGGCTCTCGATGTGTTGAACGTTGAGGGTCGTCCAGACCTGGATTCCGGCCTGGCGAAGCTCCTCGACGTCCTGCCATCGTTTGGCGTGCCGCGAGCCCTCGGAATTGGTGTGCGCCAGTTCATCGACCAGCAGCACCTCCGGCCGCCGGGCAAGGCCGGCATCCACATCGAATTCCCGGAGCAACACGCCGCGGTACTCGACCTGCCTGGTGGGAATCACCTCCAACCCCTCAAGCAGTGCTTCCGTCTCCGGCCGCCCGTGCGGCTCAACATACCCGA
>JAMOAF010000626.1 GCA_023621895.1 Planctomycetota bacterium | reverse complement strand
ACGGGGTATTCAACGCCTCTGGACACGCGAGCGGAAAACTGGCCGAAAAGAAATGAAGGGACCTCCGGAGTGATGTCGCAACTGGCCGCGCCGACGTAGAGCGTCGCGGCATCGGCACATCTTGCTGCGAAGATGCTTGCGATCGGCAGCAGCGCGAACAGAATACGGCGCGAGGCATTCATGAAAGATCTCTAGCGGGACGAACCGGCCAGCCGAATCGCCTGGCGATCCAAAAACCGAATGCACTGTTTCAAGTCGTCCGAAGGATTGTCCGGATTGGCGGTGTATTCGACGCTGAGCAGAACCGGGCCCTTCTTGACCCTGGCGAGCGTTTCGAGCATGTTTTGCAGCTTGCCGACGCCGGTTCCGAGCGGGACGTCGTGGCCCGAGGCGTCAAAGGCGTGCAGGTCATGGATTTCAAAGCCGACGGCCCGGTCTTTTAGACTCTCGACCCCTTCGGCCGGATCGAGCTCGGAGCGAAGCCAGTGGCCGGTATCGCTGAATGCCCCGATCGCCGGGGAAAAGGGCTGGCAGAGTTTGGCGACCAGCTCTGGATGCCAGGTGTCGGGCGAGCTTTGCTTGCTGTGGCCGTGGAGGCCAACGATGATTCCATATTCCCGGCCCAGTTTGTCGAGCATCGGCAGCCGGTCGGGCTTCGGTTCGCTGACGAAATACTTGACGCCCAGCTTCTTGCTGTTCTCGAAGATCTTTCGACACGCGGCCTCGTCGGCGGGAAAACCCCCGTAATAGAGCGCGATCAACGAGACGCCCGAGGCTTGCAGCTTATGCCGCACCTTCTCGAGGTCCTCGTCCGACATTTTCAGCGGATCCAGCGTGCCGGCCATCTCCTTGCTGATCTTCTGGAAGCTGAACCCTTCGATCAGATCGACTCCCAGCTCGGCGACCCGATCCACGGTTTCGAAAAACGTGAATTGGCGGAAGGAGTAGGCCGCCACGGCGATCTGCCACTCGAGCTTTTTCGCCGCCGCTTGCGCCGCCGCCCGAGCCTGGAGAGCGGGGTTGGTTTCCTGGGCCGCGCAGGTCGCCAGGTTGATCGCAGCCAACAGGCTTGCCAGAAGAATTCGGTGTGTCATGGGTTTTCACCTGGTCGGGTTTGACGGGGCCTGGCCGATCTTCGCGGCACGCGAGCGCTGCGCTCCGGCAACGGCGCTTGGCACGAAGACCGGTGCAGGCCCCGCGAGTGACTACTGGTGCAACTGAATGTCATACTGGCGAAAAAGCCGCCTACATTCCCAAGCGGGCTTTTTCGGCGAGCTCGGCGATCGATTTGTCCTTGGCGGTGGCTTCGACCTTCCTCAGGATCGGCTCGAAATGCGCCTTGTTGGGCTGCCGCAGGAAGCGGTGGTGCGCCAGCTCGACGATCACCCGGCAGGCAGTCTGCGCAAGCGCGGGGTCGTCGAGATAACCGGCCGCCCAGTCGACGGTTTCCAGCGTTCGGATGGCGGCGGCGCGTGAAAGCGCCAAGTTCTTGTTCTCGTTATTGTCCGCCAGATTCATCGCGGCCTTGAGCATCCGCAGCGTTTCGGCTTCGGGCCGATCGCTGGGGAGGGTGACGACGCGGACATACGCCCGCAAAGCCTGGGAGCGATAGGCTCTCGATTCCGACTTCTCGGCCAATTCCCAGAGCGCTTCGGCATGTTCGGCGGTCGGCCAATTGCAGAGCGCCCGGACCGCCGCGGCGGAGAGTTCCGGCTGGGAAGCGTTGAGGAGCGGCTGAATCTTTTTATAGACGGCGGCCGTTCCCAATCGCCCGAGCAGCGGGAGAACCGCCGCCTGAAAGCTCGCCTGGTCCCTGTCGCGATGCTTCTCGACGAAGCCGAGCAGGATCGCCGCGCGATCCGAGGCGTCGGGATTCTTCTCGCAGATGTAGGCGATCGCCCGTTCGACATAGTCGCGCTGCGCGCCCGCCGGAACCGCGAGGTACAGATCCAACATTCGCTTCAGGTCGGTGTCGTCGGGATCGCAAATCCCCCGCAATCCCTCGACGGCGCCCTCGTAGACCGCCGGGTCTTTATGCCTGGCCAATTTGACCAATGGGTCGATTGCTTCGTAATACCTCAGTTTCGAGAGGATTTCCACGACTTGCTCGCGGATATCGACCTGCTTGTTGAGCGCTTCCAGGAGCGCGGGGCCGACGGCCCCCGTGGGGCGCTGGGCCAGCGCGTCGGCCGCGATTCTCCGGCTCGTCTCGTCGGAGCGGAGGGCCTTGATCAGCACCGGGATAACCTGGGGATCGCCGATTGAAGAGAGAAACCGCAGGGCCATCTGGACCTTGGCCGGGTCGCCGCTGCCAGCCGCTTCGAGCATTGCGGGCAGCATTTTCTCGCCTTGCCGCGCCGCCAGCTCCTCCATCAGGGCAACCTGCACCTTTTCGCCGATCGCCGGTTGGTTGAGTGTTTTTTCGAGTCCCGCGTCGCTCAGCGCCGTCAACTGGGAGATCACGACCTTCTGTTTTGCGGGGTCCGGCGATTTCGACCATTCGGCCACCAGCGCGGCCTTCCCCTCTTCGGGCGTGGCGGCGAGCAGAGCGCGGAAACCGGCCTGGCGCGCGCCGAGCGAACGCTTAGCGTCGGCCAAGAGGCGATAAATCTGCATCGCCTTGTCCTGCTTGCCTGCCGATTCCAGCAGAATCGCGGTCCGCACGGCGGCGGATTCCATCGGGGCGGAAGCCCCATCGGCCTTCTTCAGACAATCGATCAGGAAGTCGGCCGCCGATTCGGCGCCGAAGTTGCCCAACGCCCTCCAGGCGGCCAGGGCAACCGCCGCGTCTTGGCTCTTCGTCAGGGCGATGATCTTCTCGACCGATCCCTCGTCTCCCATGATCGAGAGGGAGTTGGCCACGCCGATCAGGGGGCGACCCTCCAGCTTGCCCAGCGCCGCGCGGAGCGCGGCGATGGAGGCCTCGGACTTGATCCGCTCCAAGACCAGCCGCGCCATGTCGGTGGTTGCCGGATTGAGCAACATGGGGGCAACAATGGAGACCTCGGCCTCGGTCCCAATCTGGTACAATTGGGCGCAGATGAACTGCCGCGCGTCGGCGGTGGTTGCCGGATCCTGAAGGAGCTTGGCCAATCGGGCGGCGGTTGCCGCTCGCTGGGCCGGGTCGTTCATGGCGTTGATCACCACCCAGTTCATCGCCAGAAGGGCCTTCTGGTCCTGCCCCGCTTGATACCCGGGCATCTCGGCCCAGGCGGCTTCAACTTGTGCGGGCGTAAGATTGCCCGCGCTGCCACCCTTTCCCGTCGTCGCCCAGTCATCCGCCCCTACGGCTGGACCGACGGCCAGGAAAAGCACGAAAGCCAAACATGCACGTTTCATGAGTCGACTCTTTTTGTTACTTGAGTTTTGCATTCCCAAGCCGGAGCTTGGGAACGAATATGGCCGGAAAGACTGAACCCTGAACCCCGAACCCCGAACCCTGAACCCTCTACACGGTCCACGGGCTTCTTTCCGCCCGGCTGCGCATCGAATTGGCCTGGTCGTCGCCGATAAAGCAATCATTTTGCGGGTCCCATTTCAGTTTTCGCCCCAGGCGCAGACTGATGTCGGAGACATTGCCGAGCGTGGTTGCGTAGTGTCCTTGCTCCAGGGGGCAGACGGGCTGTTTCCTGGTCCGCATGGAGCGGAAGAAGTCCGCCGTGTGGGCCGTGTAGGGATCGCCCCAGGACGGGCTGGCGTGGAGGTGGGTGTCGGTGTCTTTCAAGGTGATTTCGAGCAGCTTGGGATCGCTGGCCTTGATTCCACCGCGGTTGACGTGGACCCAGCCCTCGTCGCCGATGAACCGGCAGCCCTGTTCGTAAGGGTTGCCCGAATTGCAGAAATTCATCACCAGCCCGCTCTCGTACTGCATCTGGACTCGCCAGGAAATCCAGGTGTCGGACATGCCGCTGTCGGGCAGGACGCCGCGGCCGGAGACTTCAAACGGCTTCTCGAAGATTTCCGGCACGCCCCAGCCGGCGATGTCCAGATGATGGACACCCCAGTTGGTGATGAACCCCGCGCAGTAATGCGAGATCATGTACAGGCCGAGCCATTCCACGCGCCGCGGGTCGAAGGGCAGTAGCGGGGCGGGACCGCTCCACATGTCCCAGTCGAATCCTTCCGGCGGATCGCAGGGGGGAACGGCGGGGATGACCGTTCCGCCGGGGACCCCGACCTGGACCTCGGAAATCTTGCCCAGGTAGCCGTTTCTGGCCAGGTTGCAGGCCAGCCGGAACTTCGGGTCGCTGCGCTGCTGCAAACCGACCTGGAAGATCGTCCCGTATCGCCCAACCATCTTCTTCAGCTTGACGCCCTGGGCGATCCATCGCGTCACTGGCTTCTCGCCATAAATGTCCTTGCCGGCTTCGATCGAGCGGCTGTACACGCAGCCGTGCCAATGATCGGGAATCGTTCCCCAGACCGCGTCGATGTCGTCGCGGGCGAGAATATCGCGGAAGTCGTTGTAGAGCTTGCAGCCGCCGTAGGACTCTTTGCCCAGCCGCCCCGCATAGAACTGCTCGGTCATTTGGCACGCGCTCTCGCCCCGATCGCGCCGAACGTCGGCAATCGCCACGACTTGATGATCCGGCAGGGGGCGCATCGCGCTGAGCGAATGCCGCCCCCGGTTGCCGACGCCGAACATGCCGATCGTGATCCGTTCGCTGGGAGGGAGCTGCCCCTCCCTGCCCAGGACCGCGGCCGGAATGACAAGCGGGCTCGCCGCCGAGGCGGCAAGTGTCCCCGCCAAGAAACCGCGCCGGGAAATGTTCTGGTTCATGGTTCGTCTCGCATGGTCCAAGGTGAAAGGTGCGCCGCGGCGCCAAGAATCACCGGGAATCCAAGCGCCGCGCGCAAAATCGGTCCGCGTTCATACAAGGGACTTGAGGTGTTCGAGGCTCCGCCGCGCCTGCTCGATCGAGCCGCATTCAACGGACATCACGATGTCGCGCGGGGCGCGCCGGCAGATCTCGATCACCCGCGACCAGTCGATCACGCCGTCGCCGCACGCGCAGCCGACCGGGGTGCCGGTGACCTTGCCGCGCTCCGCGTCGGAGTGCTCGATGCTGATGTCTTTTGCGTGCAGGTGGACGAGGCGGTCAACAACCCGCTCGAGCCACGCGTACGGGTCCTGGCCGGCCAGGTAGGCGTTGCCGGTGTCAAGGTTGATCCCGATCGCGGGGGAATCGACCAGGTTGTAGATGCGGTCGAGCCCGTCGGGCGTCTTGGAGTATTGGGCGTGGCACTCCAGGCCGATCAGCACGCCGCGCCGCTCGGCGACAAACGCCGCTTCGCGGAGCGTGTAGCGAATCAGCACGAAATCCTCTGCTTCGGTCGTCCAGGGAGCCTTGATGCCTTCGTCGGTGTTGACGACCGGCGCGCCGCACTCGGCCGCATAGCGGATCGCCATCTTGAGGTACTCGCCGTGGTAGTCGGGGCGGCCCAGGGGGCCATGCCC
Source organism: Planctomycetota bacterium (assembly GCA_023621895.1). Lineage (GTDB taxonomy): Bacteria > Planctomycetota > Planctomycetia > Pirellulales > Thermoguttaceae > JAAYCB01. Next base: position 1 of record JAMOAF010000626.1, on the reverse strand, counting down.
C
>JAMOAF010000172.1 GCA_023621895.1 Planctomycetota bacterium | reverse complement strand
GCTCCTCGTGCCTCTTCGGACCGACCCCAAACGACATTTAGAACGCAAAGTCGATGCCCAACCGGACACTGTTTATTCTACCCGTCGGGATCGCAATGTCGAGAGGCAAACTTCACCGCTAGCTACGAACCGAGTAGGGGGTTTGCGTAACGCCAATGGGTGGTGAGCGGCGATCGGCAAAGCGGAATCAGTTCGTTCTGCGCGGAGGGCAACCACCTCAGCGGGCGGCGGCCACGTAGCACGGCCTGTTCGGATCGAAGATCGGAGGATGCTCAAACCGGTCGAACAGATCGAGCAGCTCGTCGATGCCCTCTTCGAGCTTCAAGTCGCATTCCGCCGAGCTGATCGGCACGACCCAGAGGAATTCGACGCTCTCACCGTTGATCCTCAGCCGGTCCGGAAGGGTCATGTCGGGGGCCAGGATCGTGGGGAGGAAGAGGAACGTGTTGAGTGCCGGACTGCCCCAGATCGGCTGGGGCGGGCTGCCGTTGGACATTGTGTGGCCCGTGCCCAGCCAGGAGTGGTGGTCGTGCGGGTCATGGGCCAGGCGGCGGAGCGTATCCAGGTGCGCCTGCTCCGGTTGGCGGCAATAGACGATCAATTCAACCCGGCTGGTTGCGTCGGCTGCCCCGGGGGGCAAGTTCATCGCGCAATCGCTCATGCCGCTGGTGACGAGCGTGTGGAAGTCGCGCCCGGCGTGGCCCGGCCCGAATTGGTGAACGTCAATATGGGGAAGCCGAGGAAGCATTTCGTGGAAGACTTGGACCGAAGGGCCGAAGAACTCCTCGTAGAGCCGCTCGCGCTGGCCGGCAAAACCGGCCGTATCGCCGTCGGGGATGGCCACCGCCGCTTTCGTGGACCCGCTCTTGCCGTAACGATCGATCGCCGAACCGCCGGGAGTCGGTTCTGGCTCCGCCGGCGCCGGGCGTTTCTTTCGTCGAAACCACCACCACATAGCGTCCACTGCTCCACTGCAACGAAAATCGGCGGGTTCTAATGGATCGGCCAAACCGGCTGCGTCCAGTTGACTGGTCCGTATTCTACGCGCCAAACCGCCCGTTCACAAGAACCAATCGGCCACGGCCGCGCGGTGGCCGGGCAGCGGCACGGCCCAGCGCCCGGCTGTCCACCCGGTGCTCGATTCGTGTTAAAATCAGTCTTGATATCCAACCCGCACGGCCGCTGATCCGCTGCTTGCGCGCCCCGATGAATTCCCGGCGGAAATCATGAAACTCCTCTTGAAAACGGCAATCCTCCTCGGAGTCTTGGGGGCGGGCACGTATTTTGCGTATGCCCCGGTGATGGCCTACTGGAAGAGCCGCAACAAGGTCTACTTCCGCACCGCGGAAGTCGAGCGGGGGGAGATCGTCTCGGTGGTCAATTCCACCGGCACGATCCAGCCGGTGCTCCGCGTTGAAGTCGGCTCGTTTGTCTCCGGGCCGATCAAGGACCTCTTCGCCGACTTCAATCAAGAGGTGGCCGAGGGGGACGTCCTGGCCAAGATCGACCCGCGGCTGTACGAAGCCGCCGTGGCTCGCGAGAGGGCCTCGCTCAAAACGCGCAAGGCGGAGATCGCGCGGGTCGATGCCCTCCTGGAACAGGCCACCAAGGAGGAGAAGCGTGCCCTGGAGTTGCGGGCCAGGCACAAGGACTTCATTTCCGACACGGAACTCGACCAGATCGTGGCCAACCGCAAGTCGCTCAAGGCGCAGCTCGAGGTGGCCGAAGCCGCCGTCGACCAGGCCCAGGCCAACCTCGAAAACGCCGCTTTGAACCTCGAATACACCGACATCCGCTCGCCGGTCGCCGGGCGCGTGATCGATCGAAAAATCGACAGGGGGCAGACGCTCGCCGCCCAGTTCCAAACACCCCAATTGTTCGTCGTCGCGCCCAACATGGAGGAGGAGATGTACGTCTTCGCATCCGTCGACGAGGCCGACATCGGCCTGATCCGCAACGCCAAGGACTGCGACGCGCTTGTGGAGTTCACCGTCGACGCCTACCCCGACGACCTGTTCACCGGAAAAATCGACGAGATCCGCTTCAACCCGACGACCGTCCAGAATGTCGTCACCTACCCGGTCGTGGTCAAGGCCCCCAATCCCGGACTCAAGCTGCTGCCGGGCATGACCGCGAACATCTCCTTCCAGATCGAGAAGCGGGCCGATGTACTGAAAGTCCCCAATGCGGCCCTGCGATTCTACCCCGAGCGCGACGCGGTCCGCGAAGAGGACCGCAAGCTGCTCGAGGGCGGCGGCGACGACGACGAAACAGATAGCGAGATCGACAATCGCTCGGCGGCGGAAGAAGCCAAGGCCAGGAAAGAAAGGAATCGCCGCCACGTCTGGATCATCGAGGGTGAATTGCTTAGGGCGGTTGCGATCGAGACCGGGATCAGCGACAGCCAGTTCACCGAGCTGGTAGCCGGCGAGCTGAAAATGGGGCAGAAACTTGTCACCGGCGTGTCGCAGACGCCGCTCTGACCAGGCGGCCCGGAGTCTGCGAGAGGTTTTCAGCGGAGTTGCCGGCATGCCCATGTTGACCACATTGCGAATCGCCCTCAGGGCCCTGGCCAAGAACAAGCTGCGGGCCGGGCTGACCGTCCTCGGCGTTGTCATCGGAATCGCCGCCGTGACGACGATGGTTTCCATCGGCCAGAGCGCCAGCGACCTGGTTCTGGGTGAATTTCACGCCTTGGGCACCAACGTGATCGTCGTCTTCCCGTCCAGCGCCCGGCAGGGCGGCGTGCATTTCGGCAGCGGCAGCCGGCCGACGCTCACCCCCGGCGACGCGGATGCGATCGCCACCCATTGCGACGCCGTCCTGGCCGCCTCGCCGATCGTCGGCACGCGGGCGCAACTGGTCTACGGCAATTCCAACTGGAGCCCGCGGGAACTGGTCGGCGTCGGTACCAATTACCTGGTCGTGCGAAAATGGCAGGTCTATCGCGGCGGGTTCTTCACCGAACGGGACATCGCCAGCGCGGCCAAGGTCTGCGTGATCGGCCAGACGATCGTCGGAAAACTGTTCCAGACCACCAATCCGATCGGCCAGACGATCCGCATCAAGAACATCCCTTTCGAGGTGATCGGCGTGCTCGAGGCGAAAGGGGCCAACCTCGTGGGGGACGACCAGGACAACATCGTCATGGCGCCCTACACCACGGTGCGGAAGCGGCTCCAGGGCTCCAACTTTTCGAACGTCGACGTGATCCTCGCATCCGCCCGGTCGACGGAACTGATGGGCGAGGCCGAGCAGCAGATTCGCCAGCTCCTGCTCGAACGCCATCGGATTCCGCCCGGCCAGCGCCCCGACTTCGAGGTCAAAAACACCACCGAGATCGCCAACGTCCTCAGCACAATCACCGGCACGATGACCGCGCTGCTGGCGTCGATCGCCGGCATCTCGCTGCTGGTCGGAGGCGTCGGGATCATGAACATCATGCTCGTCTCCGTCACCGAACGGACGCGCGAGATCGGCATCCGGCTGGCCGTCGGGGCGCGGAGCAGCGACATCCTCTGGCAGTTCCTTGTCGAAGCCATGCTCCTGTCGGCGATTGGCGGCCTGGTGGGCTTTCTGCTCGGCTGGGGGGCGTCGACGGGCATCACGATGCTCATCAATTCCCTCACCAGCGGAACCAAGTGGCCAATCGTCGTCTCCTTCAAAGCGGCTGTGATCGCAATCCTGTTTTCCACCGGCGTGGGCGTCTTCTTCGGCTTCTTTCCCGCGCTTCGCGCCAGCCGCATGGACCCGATCGAAGCCCTGCGCTACGAATAGCCGCCGCCGCTCGGCCGTGGTGCGGGCACTGCCGGCAGGGGCGAGTTGGCGTTGTCCACCGCCTCCGCGCCGCGATATAATGATGGCGCCAACCGCCGCGGCATCGCTGTCTCCCTGCCGGTCCGGGGATGCGCCGCGGATTCAACCAACGGAAGGGGTGAAAAATGGCCATGCCACGGAATCCTCTGACGGCGCGATTCTGCCTGCCTTGCCTGCTGTTGTTCCCGGCTCTCGCGCTGGGGCAGACACTGCCGCCAGGGCTCTCCAAGGAGGAATCGATCGTGCGGACCTCGATCTCGGTCCTCAGCGAGATCATGGCCGTGCCGGTCAGCTCGATCCCCGAGAGCATGCTCGCCGCCGCCGAGGGCCTGGCGATCATTCCCAACATGATCAAGGGTGGCTTTGTCGTCGGGGTCCGCCACGGGCGGGGGGTGCTGCTCGTCCGCGACGAGAAGGAGAACTGGCACGCGCCGGTCTTCATCTCGATGACCGGTGGAAACATCGGGTGGCAGGCCGGCCTCCAGGCGACCGATGTCGTGCTCGTGTTCAAGACCAGGCAGAGCGTGCAAGGAATTCTCGGCGGCAAGTTCACGCTCGGCGCCGACGCCGCGGCCGCGGCCGGGCCGGTGGGGCGGCAGGCCAGCGCGGGGACCGATGGGCGGCTGAAGGCGGAAATCTATTCCTACTCGCGAAGCCGCGGACTGTTTGCCGGCGTGTCCATCGACGGCTCCGTGATCCAGATCGACCAGGCCGCCAATGCCTCGTACTACGTTCGCTCCACGCCCGGCGGACCGGTGGTCGTGCCGCCGTCGGCCGCCACCCTCGTCGACGAGGTCACCAGGTACTGCGGCGGAGGGCAGCCCCCAGAGGCCAAGGTCCTGCAAACAACCGGCCTTGCGCCCCAGCCGGCAAGCGGTCAGGCCGACGCAATCCGCAGCCAACTGGCCCGGCAGGCCCCGCAGTTGGCCAGCCTGCTCGATCCGCAGTGGGCGGGCTACCTGGCCCTGCCGTCGGAGGTCATCAGCGACCGGGGCCACCCGCCAATCGAAACTCTTAGCGGTTGCCTTGCCCGCTTCGAGACAGTCCATCGCAGACCTGAATACGCCCCGCTCGCCCAGCGCCCCGAGTTCCAATGCGTCTACGGGCTGCTCCGGCAGTATTCCGCCGCATTGTCGCCGGCCGCCGGCAAGATGCAACTCCCCCCGCCGCCAAAATAGAGCCCGCGGCTGGTTCTCTCTCCGCGGCTCGGGCCGGGTGCCGGGCGAAATGGAACCTGATAAAGGGGACAGGCGCATATAGTGGGCAAAATGCGCGTATTGGCATATCAAACCGGTTCTTTTTGAGGGCGGCCGCGACGCCGCAGGGTTGATTTCAGCCCCAGTTGCTCCGCTGTTTGCCCGGTCCAACCCGTACCTCCGTACGCACCTGCCGCGGCGGACACAGCGGTTAAGAACGTGGAACACCATCCCTCAGCGCGCCTCTTGCGGTTCGAGGCAGGCCTGCAATACGACCGAAATGCCCCATCTTCTTCAATATATGCGCCTGTCCCCTTTATTCCCTTAGATGGTCTTCCGCAGGCGGTTCATCGCGTCGTAGAGATGCTGGGTGAGACGCGCCTGGCCGGCCGGGTCGGACGATTTCTCGTAGACGCTCGTCAACAGACCCTCGGTGTAGACATATTCGGTGACCGGGCTGTATTG
>JAMOAF010000121.1 GCA_023621895.1 Planctomycetota bacterium | reverse complement strand
AATGACCGGCGAAACGGCGGCGTCGCCCTTCGTGGCTTTCCCTGCCGGCGACTCCGCCCCGGGACTCTAAACCTCGCAAGAACGTTAGAGGAAGCCCATGAGGAATGTGGTCACCCTGGTGCTGGGCGGAGGGCGTGGCACGCGACTCTATCCGCTGACACAAGTCCGCTCGAAGCCGGCGGTGCCGATCGCCGGCAAGTATCGGCTCATCGACATCCCCCTCTCGAACTGCATCAACAGCGGCCTGAACCGGATCTACGTGCTCACCCAGTTCAACTCGGTGAGTCTGCACCGCCACATCCGCGCCACCTACAACTTCGACCCCTTCGCGCAGGGCTTCGTCGAAATCCTCGCGGCCCAGCAGACGCTCGACACCTCCGGCTGGTATCAGGGCACGGCCGACGCCGTCCGCCAGAATCTCCGCTACCTCCTCCAGCCGGGGATCGACTATGTTCTGATCCTCTCGGGCGACCAGCTCTACCGCATGGACTTCCAGGAGATGCTCGCGACCCATCGCCGGGCCGGCGCCGACGTGACCATCTCGGCGGTCCCGGTTCACAGCTCCGAGGCCGGCGGCCTGGGCATCATGCGGCTCGACGACACGGGCCGAGTCGTGGGCTTCCTCGAAAAACCGCAAAGCGAGGAAGACCTCCAACTCGTCCGCACCGATCCCGCCTGGATCGACGCCCGGGGCATAGTCTCCGCCGGGCGGGATTGCCTGGCGAGCATGGGGATTTACCTCTTCAATCGCGACACGCTCGTCGACGCGCTTGAAAAAACCAACTACCAGGATTTCGGCAAGGAGGTGTTCCCCGCCTCGATGCGGACCCGGCACGTGCAGGTCCATCTGTTCGACGGCTACTGGGAGGACATCGGCACGATCAGGTCGTTCTTCGAGGCCAACCTGAAGCTGGCCGGCGAAGACCCCCCCTTCCACCTGACCCTTCCCGGCCGGCCGGTCTATTCCCGCGCCCGGTTCCTCCCCCCCTCGCGGATCGACGGAGCGACCGTCCAGCGCAGTCTCGTCGCCGACGGCTGCCAGATTCAGCAGGGCGCCGTGATCGACAACAGCGTGATCGGGTTGCGGTGCTTGATCGGCCGCGACGTCGTGATCCGCAACTCGATCATCATGGGCAACGATTATTTTGCCGAGCCCAACGATGCAGGCGACCAGTCGGCCGGCGGGCAGCCCCGTCTGGGCATCGGGTCAGGTTCCCACATCGAAGGGGCGATCATCGACAAGAACTGCCACATCGGAACCGGCGTCCGGATCATCAACGAGAATGCCGTCCAAAACACCGACGAAATCGAGTTTGGCCTGATCCGCGACGGAATCGTCTGCATGCCCAAGGGCTCGACCGTGCCCGACGGCTGGCGACTATAATCTGTATGGTCCAGATTCTCAAACGCAAATTCGCCTGGGATCCGGTCGCCGAGCGAGGCACGGATGAGGACATCAACCGCATGCTCCGCCGCCCGATGCGCGAGCCCTGGACGCTTTAGAACCAATATCGTCAACAGGAGACATCAGATGATCGCAGCATCACGGAACCGCTGGGTTAGAACATTTTGCGTTGCGGTTGCCGTGGCCGCACTGGCCACCGCCGCCTGGGCCGGCTATCCCAACTACCCGCCGCAGCCGACGGTGACGGAATACGCCGCCGATCCGGCGTGGCCCAAGCGTCCGGCGGAGCTCGGTCCGGCGGCCGCCGTGCCCGGCGTGGCCGTCGATCGGCAGGATCGCGTCTGGTGCCTCCAGCGCTCGCCGGTTCCGGTGCAGGTCTATTCCCCCGAAGGCGAACTGCTCAAGAGTTGGGGGCAGGGCGAGTTCCGAGGGGTTCACAGCGTGCGGTTCGACAGCCAGGGAAACGTCTGGATCACCGATTACGTCGCCCACGTGGTGAAAAAGTTCACGCCCGAGGGTAAGCTGCTGCTCGTGCTCGGCACGCCGGGCGCGGCGGGCGAGGACGGCGCGCATTTCAACGCGCCCACGGATGTAGCGATCACCCCCAAGGGCGACGTCTTCATCACCGACGGATACGGCAATCGCCGCGTGGTCCACTTCGATCCGCGGGGCAAGTTCGTCAAGGCATGGGGCGAGTACGGCGGCGGGCCGGGCCAGTTCTGCCTGCCGCACCAGATCGTCGTTGATTCCCGCGGCGTCCTCTACGTGGCCGACCGCAACAGCGGGCGGATCCAGTTGTTCGACCAGGAGGGGAAGTACCTCGACCAGTGGAGCGGGATTATCATGCCGTGGGGCCTGTGGATTTCGCCGAAGGATGAAATCTGGGTCTGCGGCTCCTCGCCGCAGCCGTGGTACAAGGACGGCAGCTACCCGCCCCCCAAGGACCAGGTCTTCATGCGGTTTTCGACCGACGGCCGCGTCCGCCAGGTCTGGACCGTGCCGGTCGGGCAGGACGGCCAGGAAAAGCCGGGCGAGTGCAACTGGCTCCACGCGGTGGCCGCCGACTCGCAAGGAAACCTCTACGCCGGCGACATCATGGGCAAACGGATCCAGAAGCTCGTCCGGCAGGGGGCCGGGGCGGAGCGGTAGCGCGGATGATTCTCGCCAAGCGCGGAATTTCCCCTTGACGGCCGGGCGGTGAATCATATAATGACATGCGATTAAGGAAATTCCCATGCTTTCCAGAACTGCCACGTATGCCCTCCGCGCGGTCGTCAGCCTCGCCGAGCTGGCCAGCGACGAGTACGCCGGCGCCGGCGAGGTGGCCGGCCAGGTCGGAGCCCCGCGCAACTATCTCGGCAAGCTCCTCAGGATGCTCGCCGACCAGGGCGTTGTGGAGTCGCAGAAAGGCAAGGGGGGCGGATTCCGGCTCGCCCGGCGGCCGGATCGGATTCCCATTTTCGACGTCGTCGAGCCGATCGACCACGTCAGCCGCTGGGGCGGGTGTTTCCTGGGCCGCAGGCGCTGTTCCGAAAAGAGCCCCTGCGCCGTCCACGAGCGTTGGGGCCGGGTGCGGGATCAGTACCTGAGCTTCCTCAGGGAGACCACGGTGGCGGACCTCGCCGCGGAGCCGGCTTTGGAGGCCCACCCGGCATAAGACACAACGCCGCCGCTTCAGGCCAAGGCCAAGGTCGGCGAAAGCAGAGTAGAAACGAATGGCGGTGCCCCCCGGAGCGAAGGGGGCGCCATTTGTTGTCGCCCGAAATAAGACAATCACATGCTATTAAGAGTATTAAGCACGACTTCTCCGGACCTTCCGCCAGAGTCAGACCGGCGCCAGCCGCCGGACGGCTACCGGCTCTTCCTGCGCGGCGCGATCGCCACCGTCCTCACCCTGGGCGCGGCCTGGGGCGCCCTGCTGCTGCTGCGAATCGCCGCCTCCGGGTCGTTCGTCGCGATCAGCCTCCAGGAGGTCAACGCCCACGGCCACGCCCAAATCTTCGGCTGGATCGGCCTGTTCGTGATGGGCTACGCCTATTACGGGCTGGCAGCGCTGAAACAGGTGCGGCTCGCCGCGCCGCGGCTCGCCTTGGCGAGCTTCTGGCTGATGGCGGGCGGCCTGGTGGCCCGCTCCCTGTTCCAGCCGCTGGTCGACTTCTCGCCCTGGTGCCTGCTGCCGGCCCTGGCCGGGTCCCTGACGGAAATCACCGCCGTCGCCCTGTGTTGCGCGATCGTTGCCGCCACGTTGCGGAGCGCGCCGCGGGGCCTGGAAGCGGCCGACGGGTTCGTTCTCGCAGCCCTCGCCTGGCTCCTCATCCAGGCCGTTTACGACGCGGTCTATTTTGCCGCCACGGCCCTGGCAAGCGATCGCGGCACGCTGCTGCGGCTGGTCGCCGATTGGCAAGCGCCGTTGCGCGAGATGCAAATCCACGGCCTGGCAATGCTGATGATCCTGGGCATCAGCCAACAACGCTTGCCCCGCTGGTACGGCATGCGGCAGACGCGGCCGAACCTGAGCCATCTTGCCTTGGCGCTGATCAACCTCGGGCTGGCCGGTGTCATCGCCGGATCGATTCTCATGCGCCAGGCGGGACACGCCTGGGCCGGCGCCTGGTACCTGGCGGCCGTCGTGATGGCCGCCGCCGTAATCGCTCTCGTGCTGAGCTGGGGAATCTGGCGCCCCACGCCCCGGCAAGACCGCGGCCTGAAGTACGTCCGCGCGGCCTATCTCTGGCTGCTCGTGTCGCTCGCGATGCTTGCCGCCCTGCCCGTCTACCAGTTCGCCCTGCTGCCCTGGCTGGCGCCGGAGAGCGCCGCGGCTCGGATCGGCTTTTCCCATGCCTACTACGGGGCCATCCGCCACGCGATCACCGTGGGGTTTGTCAGCCAGATGATCGTCGCCGTCGCCGCCCGCATCGCGGCGGAGGTGCGCGGCGCCCGAATGGACCGGCAGGGCGTCCCATGGTCTCCGCTGCTCTTGATCAACGCCGGCTGCGCGGTCCGCGTCGCCGGCCAGGCGGCGACGGATTTCACTCCCCTCGCCTTTCCGGTCATCGCCCCGAGCGGGCTCGTCGAACTGGCCGGCCTGGCCGTCTGGGGCGTGCATGTCTGGCGGCTCACCAGCCGGCGAGCCAATCGCCAGGCCGAGCCGCTTGTGGCGGCCGGGTTGGACCCGTCCGCAAGGCTCGATCGCGCCGCGGAGGACAAGTCGAGAAACGATCAGCCGTCCGTGCCATCGACAGGCTACAGCCCGCCAATCGTGGCAAGCTGTGAGCTGTAACCTCTGAAATCCTTACTTTACACCCACAAAGGAGAATCAAATGAAACCGACCGAGATACTCTCCAGCGAACACCGCGTCATCGAGCAGGTGCTCGACTGCCTGGAAAAAATGGCCGACCAGGCCGGCCGCGAGCACGCGGTGGACGCCGAATCGGCGCGCGACGCGATCGACTTCCTGCGAAGCTTCGCCGACGGTTGCCACCACGGGAAGGAAGAGGCTCACCTCTTCCCGGCCCTGGAGGCCAAGGGCCTGCCGCGCAACGGCGGTCCAACGGGCGTGATGATCCACGAGCACGAGACCGGCCGCGGCCACGTCCGCGGCATGGACGAAGCCCTTGCGGCAGCCGCCGCGGGAGAGGCCGGCGCCGCCGCGCGGTTCGCCCGCCGCGCCCGCGATTACACCGCGCTGCTGCGCGAGCACATCCACAAGGAGGACCATTGCCTGTTTTCGATGGCCGACCAAATGCTCTCCCCCGAGGAGCAGGCCGCGCTCTTGGCAAGATTTGACCAGGTTGAAATACACCATATGGGCGAGGGCGTGCACGAGCGGTACCTCGAGCTGGCCAACCGCCTGGCCGATCGCTACGGCGTCGCCCGGGCGAAGGTCACCAGCGGCTGCGGATGCGCGTGCGGGCATCATTGAGCCGCCTCGCTCCCGGTTCCCGGGCCTGCTGCTGGTTCCCAAGCTCCAGCTCTCGCTCCTGGTTCCCAAGCTCCAGCTCTCGCTGCTGGTTCCCAAGCTCCAGCCCTCACCCCTGGTTCCCAAGCTCCAGCCCTCACTCCTGGTTCCCAAGCTCAATCTTGGGAACCGCGGCTTGCCGTCATGCCACGGCAACTTACCGTCA